>CALDLG010000022.1 GCA_937910785.1 uncultured Lachnospiraceae bacterium
TGATCCGGTGATCGGGAGAGAGGATGAAATCCGCCGGGTAGTACAGATTCTGAGCAGAAGAACCAAAAACAATCCCTGCCTGATCGGTGAGCCGGGTGTCGGGAAAACGGCGGTGGTGGAAGGTCTGGCGATGCGTATCGTCACGGGAGATGTTCCCTTTACCGTACAGGATAAGCGTGTCATGACACTGGATTTGTCCGGTATGGTGGCCGGCAGTAAATATCGCGGCGAGTTCGAGGAACGGATCAAAAAGGTCATCAAAGAGGTGATCGATGATGGAAACATTATCCTTTTTCTGGACGAAATGCATACGATTATCGGAGCCGGGGGAGCGGAGGGCGCAATCGACGCGTCCAATATTTTGAAACCCTCGCTTGCAAGAGGCGAAATTCAGCTGATCGGCGCCACGACGATTGCGGAATACCGAAAATATGTGGAGCGGGATGCTGCGCTGGAAAGACGGTTTCAGCCGGTAACGATCGAAGAGCCGACGATTGAGGAAGCCGAAAGCATTTTAAAGGGAATTGCACATAAATATGAGGAGCATCACAGAGTAACCATTACGCCGGAGGCGGTTTCGGCGGCGGTTGCTTTATCCGCGAGGTATATTAATGACAGGAATCTGCCGGACAAAGCCATTGATCTGATCGACGAAGCGGCTGCCGCGGTCCGGCTGGGCGGCGCGAAGCAGCCGGATAAGCTCAAGGAGCTGGCGGAGGAGATTCAGAAGACGGACCTTCAGATCGAGCGCTCCATACGGATGGAGGCGTTTACGCAGGCCGGAGAACTGAAAAAGAAACAGGACGCCCTGATTCGAAAATATGAACGGACATTGAAAAGGATGGAGAAGGAGGATGAGAAACAGGATTACATCATCGGTGAGAACGAGATTGCCGAGGTAGTTTCTCTCTGGACGAAGATTCCGCTTCAAAAACTGGCGGAAAAGGAGTCGGAACGGCTTTTAAAGCTGGAATCAATTCTGCATGAACGCGTTATCGGGCAGGAAGAAGCGGTGAAGGCCGTGGCAAGAGCCATGCGGAGAGGCCGCGTCGGCCTGCAGGACCCGAACAGACCGATCGGTTCATTTCTCTTTCTGGGACCTACCGGCGTCGGCAAGACGGAGTTGAGCAAGGCGCTGGCGGAAGCGATGTTTGGTTCGGAAAATGCGCTGATTCGTGTCGATATGTCGGAATATATGGAGGGACATTCCGTTTCCAAGATGATCGGTTCCCCTCCGGGCTATGTCGGATTTGAGGAAGGTGGACAGCTCAGTGAGAAAATCAGAAGAAACCCTTATTCCGTCGTGCTGTTTGATGAAATAGAAAAAGCCCACCCGGATGTTTTCAACATTCTGCTTCAGGTGCTCGACGACGGGCATATCACGGATTCCAAGGGGCGGAAGGTAAGCTTTAAGAATACGATTCTGATCATGACTTCCAATGCCGGTGCGCAGCGGATTATGGAACCGAAGAACCTCGGTTTTTCTTCGAATAATTCAGAGAAGCAGAATTATGACAAGATGAAGGAAAATGTCATGGAAGAGGTGAAAAGGATCTTTAAGCCGGAATTCATCAACAGAATCGATGAAATCATGGTTTTCCATCCGTTAAACCGCGACAATATGAAGCAGATCGTAACGATGCTGTCGAAAAATCTTGTCACAAGATGCAGAAAGCAGATGGATATCGAGCTGTCGGTGTCTCCTGCGCTGAAAGAATATATTGTGGAGAAATATACGGATGCAAAGATGGGAGCAAGGCCGATGAAGCGTGCGATCCAGACAGAGATCGAGGATACGCTTGCGGAAGAGATTCTGTCCGGAGCAATCAGGGGCGGAGATAAGGTATCCGCCGTATTGAAGAATAAAAAAGTAGTTTATAAGGTACGCGAATAAGATAATATAAAGAACGCAGGAGGAAACAGCAATGGCTATCGTGGAAGAATTAATTCGTGCAGAGGAAAACGGAGCAATCAGTTTTGGCAATCACAGGCTGGATGTAAAGGCAAAGGTGGAAAACTTCGAGCATGCCGGGGATCTGTGGAAGGTGAAGACTTATAAGAGCATTACGAAGCTTGAAAAGAACGGTCTGTTCGCCTATGAATCCGTACCCGGAACGAGTGTCAGTCATTTTGTGGAAAAGGAGAACGGCGTCAGCTTTCAGGTGGAAGGCGACGAAGATGCTCAGATTACGATAGGTCTGGAAGACGAAACGGAATATGACGTTTTCATCGACGGCGAGAATACCGGCAGAATGAAAACAAATCTGGGCGGAAAGCTGAATCTCAGCGTGGAGCTTGCCGGAAGCGGTGAGGTCAGTGTAAAAGTCACCAGGTAAGAGAGTTTATGGCAAAAGCGAAAACAACAACGGTATTCTATTGTCAGAGCTGCGGGTATGAATCCTCAAAATGGATGGGGCAGTGTCCGGGCTGTCGGGAATGGAATACCTTTGTGGAAGAAAAGATCAGGACAAAATCTTCCGGTTCGGGTGCGGTAAGGCAGGCGGAGAAGGAAAACGGAAAACCTTCCCGCCTTTCCGAGATTGTCTTACAGGATGAAGAGAGAATGTCTACGCATATGAAGGAACTGGACAGAGTATTGGGAGGCGGCATTGTGTCAGGCTCCCTGATTTTGGTGGGCGGAGATCCCGGAATCGGGAAATCGACGCTTCTTTTGCAGGTCTGTCGTTATATGGCCCTGGATGGCAGGAAGGTGCTCTATATTTCCGGAGAGGAGTCCTTAAAGCAGATCAAGATCAGGGCGAACCGCATCGGAGAATTTGATGAAAATCTTTTTCTTCTGTGTGAGACAAACCTCGGTGTTATCGAAGAGACCATCCGCCGCCTCATACCGGACATAACGATCATCGACTCCATCCAGACGATGTATCAGGAGGAGATCTCGGCGGCGCCCGGCAGCGTATCTCAGGTAAGAGAGGCGACAAATGTTTTTTTACAGCTGGCAAAAGGACTGGGAAACCCGGTTTTTATCGTCGGGCATGTAACAAAGGAAGGAACGGTGGCCGGACCAAGGGTTTTGGAGCATATGGTGGATACGGTGCTTTATTTTGAAGGGGACAGACATGCATCCTATCGTATCCTGCGCAGTGTCAAGAACCGTTTCGGCTCCACGAACGAGATCGGTGTATTTGAAATGCGGGAACAGGGGCTTACGGAAGTGGACAATCCTTC
>CALDLG010000023.1 GCA_937910785.1 uncultured Lachnospiraceae bacterium
ATAAAATCATAGCGCATGGCGGCAAGCGCCGCGTTCCTGTCCATCCCGCTGTCCTGCTCCATCTCCACGATGCTGTGCTCCATCAGGTCCAGCTCGTTTGCAGACAGCGCCAGCCTGTCGATGACCTCCGCATCGCCCTCCACGATCTTCGTCGCCGCGAAACGGGGCGACATGCCGATCCGCTCCGCATGGTCCTCCACCTGATGGCAGACCGCATGGATACAGCGGTGCACCGGACCCTTCTCACAGAAGTCCGTCACTTTCGGGTAAATGCGGCGCGACGCCACCTCCCTGATGGCTCCGATCAGATCCTCGATGCCCTCGTTTTTCGCCGCGCTGATTGCCACCACGGGCACGCCAAGCGCCTCCTCCATCTTTCTGATATTAATGGTGCCGCCATTACCCCGCACCTCGTCCATCATATTGAGGGCGATTACCATGGGAATATGTAATTCCAGAAGCTGCAGCGTCAGATAGAGATTCCTCTCGATATTGGTTGCATCCACAATGTTGATAATGCCGTCCGGTTTTTCATTCAGGATAAAATCTCTTGTGACGATTTCTTCGTTACTGTAGGGTCTGAGGGAGTAAATACCAGGCAGATCGACCACCGTATCTCCTTTTTCCCCCCGAATCACACCGACCTTCTGATCTACCGTAACGCCCGGAAAATTTCCCACATGCTGATTGGAACCGGTCAGCTGATTAAATAATGTCGTTTTACCGCAATTCTGATTGCCTACTAATGCGTATACCATACCAGTTTCTCCAAACGTAACCGTTTTATATTTTAACTTCTATCTTCTGCGCGTCTTCCTTCCGAATTGTCAATTCATAGCCGCGCAGTTCTATTTCAATCGGATCGCCCATCGGAGCCATTTTCCGTATCCTCACTCTGGTTCTGGGAATCAGTCCCATATCCAGAAAACGGCAGCGCAGCTCTCCCCCGCCGCCTACCTGTACGATCGTAGCTTCCTGTCCTATTGCAATCTGATCCAGTGTCATAGCCGTTCTCCTTTCCCTCCCGGAAGTAAACCTGCCTGAAAGAATGGCTTTCTCTCATCCTGCAATCTCCGGGCCGTAGGCATAAAAATAGTTTATGCCAGCTTTCCGGGGTTGTCAACTCCATTCTGAGCCTGAGCATTCTCCTGTACCGGCTATCCTGAAAAATATCATTCCGGTATGCCGCTTCCCGCAGACAGCAATCAACGCACACGGCCGATACCGGCAGTCTGAAAGCCGGCATATAACCACGCTATGGTTACTGCCGGCTTTTCTTTATCCGTATCGGCCTCTACTGCATCATTGGAAATGTCAGAACTACTTTGAACAGATCTCCGTCCAGAATAATTTCAAAAGCCCCATGCTGTGCCTCCGTCAGATTCTTGGCAATAGATAACCCAAGTCCGCTTCCTTCCGTTGTCCTGGATTCATCCCCCCGGATAAACCGTTCCGTCAGTTCCTCCGGATTGCAGTTCAGCTCTTTTGCTGAAATATTTTTGATGGATATTTCAATCAGTTCCCGCTTATCTCCTTCTTTTCCGGTTATACCATTAACCGCAATATAAACTCTCGTCCCTTCCAGCGCATATTTATAGATATTATTGAACAGATTCTCCATCACACGCCAGATGCTTCTGCTGTCCGCCTCGATGACCGCACCGGAGGAAGTAACATTCATAACAATCGTCAGGCTTTTCTGATCAAATTTTTCGGAAAACTCTCCGATCGTCTGATTCAGCAGTTCCGTCACATTGATTCTCTCAAAATGAAGGTTGATATTGCCGGAGGATATTTTACTTGCCTCCACCAGATCATCGGTCAGCTGTTTTAACCGCTGGGACTTTTCATCCAGAACCTGAATATAGCTGCGCACGCGCTCATTATCAACCTTTTCCCGCTTGATCAGATCCACATAATTGATGATGGAGGTGAGCGGTGTCTTGATATCGTGAGAAACATTCGTAATCAGATCCGCTTTCATGCGCTCATCCTTCATACTGATCTCTACTGCGTTTTTAATGCCGTTTCCGATGCTGTTCACGGATTTGGCGAGTACGAGATTGTCCCCATGCAGGTTTTCCTGACTGATCTGATAAGAAAAATTTCCTTCCGCAATTTTCTCGATTCCGTTTACGATATTCTGCCGTTCTTTCACATCCAGATACAGCAGCACACCAACAAACAGATCCACCACCAGGGCAACCAGCAGCAGCCCCAGTATCACAGGCATTCCCGTAAAGGAGCCAACCACGATCATCAGCAGATTGAATGCCAGAAATACGATGTAAGGCCCCCATGTCCTGATCACAATGCTGCCATTATCATATACCTCCAGAAGCAGAGCCGCGCATTTTCTCACAAGTCTTTTTAAAAAGCTGTTCTTCCAGATCGTTCCCGCCTTAATTCTTCTGACGAAACTGTAATAAAAGAAACAGAAAACCGCATCGATCAACAGAATGGCAATTCCCGCCGCCACTTTAAACCAGACGGTATATAAATCTTCATAAGTCAAAAAGAACCATTGGGCCGCCACTCCTGCCGCAAAAATGGCAAATGCAGAAAGCAGGGCAAGGATAAGCGCCGCCTCAGTCGGTATTCTGTCAAAACTGCTCAGCGCAATAAAAATATTGCCCTCTTCGTCCCGTTCTTTTCCCGTTACCATCGTCAGATAGATCAGCAGCGTAAAATACAGGACGATTGATACTACCGCAAGAATGATCCACTGCCAGAAATAAGGCAGGTAATTCTGGAATCCGGCTCTGCCCTGCGTAAAGGCGTCTTCAGCCGGATAAGAAGCATCCACTCCAACCCAGATCCGGATGCTTTCCGGATAAGCATAATCATATTCCTGCACGATATTTCGAATCGTTCTTTCTTCTATGGCAGAATTGCTTTCATAGATCATCTCGGAAGGACTGTAATAGAGGTACTTGCTTCCGCTGCCAAATTTATCCCCGAAACGGTCGCTGAAAAATTCCGCCATGTCCGCATTTTCCAATCCCTTTTTCAGCTCTTTCGGCTCGATCAGATCTTCCATATTGGTAAAATATTCCGTATGGCTGCCGATCGTTTTCTCGATGCAGTATCGCAGATTCGTATTCTTCGCATCATAATATTCATGATATGCCAGATACTCATTGTAATTATAGGCGAGGCTCTGCATCGCCGCCCTGACATTTGCACACAGACCCGCATAGCTTTCCGGATCGGCCGTATATTCTTCAATATTTTTGCCGTCCACCGTCTTATAACGATTTACCATGATTTCCATCATGATCGTTTCGTCGTCATCATACCAGCTGTCCCAGCCGGCCGATGGAAGCATATTGGAGGATACGTCATCCACGAAAGTATAGCTTCCGATATCGGACTTCATATAATTGGCATCCGAGGTATTGTAATACTTGCTGTCCGGATCAACGATCGTGAGCATTGTTCTGTCGCCCAGAAATCTTCTCGCTTCTGAGATCGACATCTCTACCATGTCATATTCCACCCCGTAATTCTGCCACTTCAGCAAATCTTCCAGATAATATCTGGCCGTAACATATTTTTCCGGCATTCCCGTATCACGATAGTTATAGGCCGTAACATCCACGATTTTCTTTCCGTCAAACTCACCGTCCGTTTCCAGCTGGCTTCGAATCACGCCAAAGCGTATGATATCCATAACCGCTCTGCCGTAAATGCTGTTAAACAGCTTCGATTCTTCATAAGTTTTTTCCTGATCCGAAGCATGCAGTGTATAGCTTTCATTCCCTGACAGACTCTGTACCACTACGCTTGATTCTGTCGTCACAATGAGTATGGCCGCAACAGCCGTCATAATCAGAAGATGCTGCAATACCTGCAGAATGTTTCTGATTCTTCTGCCGCCCTTTCCTTTCTTATTTCCCATAGTATCCTCCCATTCAATGCGTTCCCTACTGTTTTTCGATCTTATATCCAACTCCCCATACGACTTTCAGGTAACGCGGCTCTTTGGGATTGATTTCGATTTTTTCCCGAATATGCCTGATATGTACGGCCACCGTATTATCCGCACCAATCGCTTCCTCATTCCAGATGCTTTCATAAATCTGGTCGATGGAAAAGACTCTGCCGCAGTTTTTGACAAGCAGAAGCAGAATATTGTATTCAATCGGCGTCAGCTTCACGATCTCACCGTCCACGGTGACTTCCTTCGTATCATCGTTCATACAAAGGCCGCCCACCCGGAACAGCTCATTGTTCTCCGTGTTAAGGCTGCCAAGCATGGTATAGCGTCTCAAATTGGATTTCACCCGCGCCACAAGCTCCAGTGGATTAAAAGGCTTCGTCACATAATCATCCGCTCCGATATTCAATCCCAGAATCTTATCGCTGTCCTCCGATTTGGCTGAAAGGATGATGATCGGAATGCTGGAATACTCTCTGATCTTCAACGTCGCATGAATCCCGTCAAGCTTCGGCATCATGACATCCATAATCAGAAGATGGATCGTCGTCTGCTTCAGAATCCTGATCGCCTGCTCTCCGTCATAGGCTTTGAAAATCTGATACCCTTCCTGCAGCAAATAAATTTCGATTGCATCTACAATTTCCTTATCGTCATCACATACCAGAATGTTTGCCATCCGCTTTACCTCTCTTTTGTCGTTATCAGTATTAAAACATATAAAATGAAAGGAATTCGTGGGAATTTATTTAATATTTTCTTAATTTACCGGAAGAAGTCCTAAAAAGGCTCCAAGATTCCCGCGTTTTCCATGACTGGCCCTGTGTGAAAACAGGTATTCCGGATTACAGCAGGTACAGATATCCGTTACCTGGATGTTATCCGCCCGGACACCGGCCTCCTCCAGCACGATCTGATTGGCCTTCCATAAATTAAGCTGATACTTTCCATTTCCTTTTTCCAGAAGAATCTGCGCTTTCTGTCCATCCCGCGCAAATTCCTGCCGAAAGGCTTCCGCCACATCCTCACTGACCTCATAGCAGTCCTGACAGATCGACGGCCCCACAGCGGCCGTCACATCCTCCGGCCTCGTTCCGTATTCCCGATTCATGGCCTCTATCGTCCTCTGCCCCATCCGACCGACCGTTCCCCTCCAGCCGGAATGCGAAAGTCCGATCGCCCTGCGCTTCGTATCAATAAAAAAAAGCGGTACGCAATCCGCATAAAAAGTGGCCAGCACGATGCCCGGCACATTCGTAATCAATCCGTCGATATTCGTATAGTCTCTCGGACATACGATTCCCTTTCCTCTGTCCTTTTCGTCCACCGCCCGGATATTCGTTGTATGCGTCTGATCGGCGCAGATGATATCCTCCGGTTTACATAAAAGCGCATCCGAGATTCGACGAAAGTTCTCATCAACCGCCGCCTTTTCATCCCCTCTCGTATAACTGAGATTCATCGAAGCAAAAATTCCTTCGCTGACGCCTCCCAGTCTGGTTGAAAAAAGATGTCTGACAAGGCCCGTTTCCTCCAGAATCGGAAACGTCAGAAACTCCAGCGCCCCCTGCCTGTTCCTCCTTACCTGCCGCACATTCGGTTTCCTTATTATCTTCTCCATAAAAATGATTCCCCATTCCTGCCCCGTTCCTGCATGCCGGACCATCATAGACTATCTCCGGATTTTCCATGTCAGAAATGACGGGCTCCACAATATTCAAATGCATTTCGTATCCATTCCATTCTGCTGCCGTCGATCGCCACCACATCAAATCGAACCGGCCTGTCGGACAGATATCTGTGTATCATCCTGTAATAATCGGCACACCACAGATTTTTCTGCGTTTTGGGGCGTTTACGGCTTCCGCCGCGCTGCCCATGGAAGCATCCTTCCTGTATTTTACTTCAAAAAACACAAGATATTCCCGCTCGTATCCGATCAGATCAATTTCTCCCTGTCTGCAACGGAAATTCCGTTCCACGATCCGGACACCCTGTCCTTCCAGATACCGGCAGGCCTGTTCCTCTTTTTCCCGCCCGACTTTGCTTTTATTCAATCAAATCCCCCATTCTTACTCATGTTCGCAGACTTATCCCCGTCAGAACGGACTTCACTGGCTTGCTGCCAGCTTCGCCCTGATCTTATCCATGGAATCCACAAAGACAAGAATTTCCGCCACGACTTCGTAAAGCTCAGGCGGAATCATCTCCCCGATATCCAGCCTGGACAACGTATCTGCCAGTTTATCATCCCGGTGCACCGGCACATCGGATTCTCTGGCCTTCTCAATGATGCGTTCCGCCAACGCTCCTTTTCCGGAGGCGATAACCCTCGGCGCCTCGTCCGAAGGATCAAACTCCAGCGCAATCGCCTGTTTTACTTTGTTATCCTTTTCTTTCCCCATATTCATCCCCGCCTTCTTTTTCCTGCTCCGTCAGTCCTGCATAACATCGGTATACCGCGAACGATATCCCGGCGTGCTATGCCCGCATATCAAAGGACGTCTTGCTCAACACGGAAATATTCTTATTCTGATTCAGAATTTCCTGCATGATGTTCGTCTGCGGACCGTCCTCTTTGATCTGGAAATTCGCTTTCATGGAATAACCGCGCTGCTCCAGCCGCTCGTTCAGAATATGAATATGCTTTGCGATCAGATTCAGCGCCGCCTCATCCTTTACCGTAAAGCTCGTACTGACTTTGTTCAGACTCTTCTGCATGGTAACGTAAACATCTAGCGGTCCGAGGTTCTCCATATCCAAATGCAGAAGCGCGCTGACGCTTCCGTCTTTTTTCGCCAGACTCTTCTTATTCGTATAAACATACAGATCCCCATGCGCCTTATTTCCCGCCATCTTCAACGGCAGCTGCACATATGGAAAAAGATGGTTCATCTGATTCATAAAATCCACATTATTCTGTAGATTCTGTACACTTCTGGCACCTGCACTGTCCGCTTTTCCTGCCAAATGAAAGGCTTCCTCCATCCGGGCTGTCTGTTCCCTGATCCGTTCATATAATTGCTCCACCTTTTCCTTCTGCGCCACTTCTTCCGGCTTTAGCAGCCATTCATTCTGCATGCCTGCCTGTAAAAGATTCCGAAAAACCCGGCTTCCGAACAGTTCTTTCGCCGATTCCTGAAAATCTTCCCGTATGATGTGCGCATTTCCATGAAGCAATTCCGATAGTTGTGTCAGAACCGCTTTGGGAGAAAGGCTTCCGCTCGACGTCTGCTTTACAAATTCCGCATCCGCACCAAGCTTTTGCATCATCTCACCGAGCCGCTGCCACGCCTTTAAAACCAATGCCGCTTTTCCCTGCGTTTCCTGTCCTGCCGGATTCTGCGTCTGCACTTCTCCTTCCGGATTCTCAGGTACTCTCCCATCCGCTTTTGTGCCTCCCGACAGTTCCTCCGCCGGATTCAAAAGCCGTCCGGCATCTCCTGCATCCGCCGCTTTCCCATTATGCGCGGGTTCGGAAAGAGATTCCGTCAAAACAACATCCGCGGCATTTTTTCCGGCTGCAGCGCCGGCATTTCCCGCATCTGTCGTTCCGTTTTCCGGCAGTCCGGCCTGACCGGCTGTTTCCCCGGTTCCCTCCGCACCGACAAAAGCCTTGATGATCTGCCCATAAAAAGCGATCGCCTCCGCATCTTTTCCCTCGGCAAGCAGCGCCTGATATGTCTGTGGAATTTCTTCCATAATCTCATTTGTGCTCTGAAGAATCTGATGTTCATAATTTTTATAGGATTCAAACTGCTCTATATTGATTTCCGTAACCGGCAGTCCCAGACGGATCATCTGCATAATTGAATTCGGGTCCGCATTGGGAAAATCAGCCAGCTGTCTGCCCATAAATGCAATGGCGTCTCTGTCGATCGGCATTCCTTCCTGCATCATGCTGGATACCATCCGTATATTTTCCGTACTGGCAGAGAGTCCCGCCGCCGATAACGCCTTCAGAATAGTCGCCTGATTGGCCATGTTGGCATAAAGCGGCGAAAGAAACAGCTGTGAACCGCTGTTCGTCTTTATTTCAAAGCTCATACTCTGGCCCAGCACAATATTTAAGTCCTGATCCAGCCTCGCTGTCAGAATGTTTTCCGGGTCCAGCGCAATCTGAACCGTATTGCCATCCTTGCCGACCACTTCTCCCTGAATTGTCTGCCCCGGTACCATATTGCGGATGTCGCTCTGTACTCTGTAATTTCTTTCCGCCGCAGAAACTGCACCATTAGATGCGGACGGCTGTCTGATCTCCGGATTTTTCGACTGGAAAATATGTCCTAAATTCAATGCCTGCTTCCCCCTTATGAAACAAAATGCGTGATAAAGGATCTCCTATGGATCGGGCATGGTCCGTATTTCCGTAAAGCATCCAAATGCGCCTGCGCACCGTAGCCTTTATTGGACGCAAAACCATAGGCCGGAAAAACGCTGTCATACTGCACCATCAGCCGGTCTCTTGTCACCTTCGCAACAATGCTCGCCGCGCCGATGGAAATGCTCTTGGCATCTCCCTTAATAATCGGCACCTGCTTTATCGTTATCCCCGGTATGGTAACGGCATCATTTAATAAAATCCCCGGTTGTACGGAAAGCTTTGAAACCGCCTCCCGCATTGCCTCATATGTCGCCTGCAGAATGTTAATCTCGTCGATCCGTTCCGGGGTACTGTATCCGATTCCCACCGCAACAGCCTTTTCCATAATGATCTCATAAAGCTCTTCTCTTTTTTTTTCGGACAGTTTCTTGGAATCATTGATATATAAAATGTCACAATTTTCAGGAAGAATAACCGCCCCCGCCACAACCGGTCCCGCAAGCGGTCCTCTTCCGACCTCGTCGATACCGCAGATGCATCCATAAGCGGCATATTCTTTCTCATAAACCTTCAGCTTCTCTGTCCGCTCCAGTTCCTTTTCGTAGGCGGCCAGACGTTTCCTCGCCTTTTCCACCTCCTGAAAAACACCGCTTCTTTCATCCTGTTCATACAGATGAAATAATTCAGGCAGCCTTTCGTAATCAGCTGCCTGTAACTTCTCTTTGATTTCCCGAATCGATTCTGCCAAGTTAATCCTCCGTTCTGTCTTCCAGATCAAAATCATCTGTGTTTGATAAATCCAAACCGGTTAAAAGGCCATATTCTAACCCAAGCCCGGCCAATAATGTCTTTTCTCCTGATATTTCCTACCGACGGATCTCTGCTGTCAGAACTGTTATTTCTGTTATCTCCCAGAACGAAATATTCATCCTCCGCCAACGTAATCGTTTCATAAGCTCTTCCGGGTTCTTTGATTACTTCCTTCCCATAGCCTTCTTCCAGAATCTCATCATTAATATATATATTGCCATCCCGGTCAATCCGTACCGTTTCTCCGGGCAGTCCTATGATACGCTTGATGTAAAATGTATTTTCTTCATACTGGAACGGAAATACAATAATATCAAAACGCTCCGGTTCCTTAAATCGATAGGTAATTTTATCCACGATCAGATTGTCATTATGACTGAGCATGGGCTCCATGGAACTTCCGCTTACCTGTGTCCTCTGTCCCACAAAATGAATGACCAGATAGATCAGACATAACACTACCAGAAGATACAGACTGGTACTCAATATTTCCCGTAATACTCTTTTCATACTAACCATGCCTTTCTCTCAGCCTGCGGCTTTTGTTACCAATACGCTTACGGTATCGGCACAAATCCGCGATTGAAAAATCTTTGATTTTTTAATCTATCCGTTCAGGCCGCTCCAGTGTAATTCTTCCGATCCTTCCGCTCCGGAAATCATCCATCAGAAGCGCAGCGCCTTTCTCGTAGTCCAGTTCTCCGCCCTTTCGATAACATTTCCTGCATTCACATATATGTTCAAAAATCTGAAGCGGCGTCTCCGACTCTTCCGGATACTGATAGCGCTCCGCGAGCTCCTTTTTATAGTGTATCATCAAACAGGTCAGCAGGTCTATTGCCAGTTCCGTCATCTGCAAAATTTCATCGTTCATGGAACCAATCAATGCAAGATTTCTTCCGACCTCCTGACTGTCGAATCTGGGCCACAGAATTCCGGGTGTATCCAGAAGTTCCAGTTCCTTATTCAGCCTGATCCACTGCTTCCCTTTCGTGACGCCCGGCTTATTTCCGGTCTTTGTGCAGGCTTTTCCGGCAATGGAGTTAATAAAGGTAGATTTTCCGACGTTCGGAATCCCTGCAACAATCGCACGCACCGGTCTGTTCACAATTCCACGCTTCCTGTCCCTCTCTATTTTCTCCCGACAGGCCTCTCTGACCGCGCCCTGTACGTTTTTGATTCCTGCGCCGGTTCTTGCATTCATTTCAAGCACATGAAATCCTTTTTCCGTAAAATAAGCAATCCACTCTTTATTGCACCGTTCATCCGCCAGATCCGCTTTGTTCAGCAGAATCAATCTGGCCTTATTTTTTCCAAGCTCATCGATATCCGGATTCCGGCTGCTAATAGGAATTCTGGCATCCACCAGTTCTATGACCAGATCAATTAACCTGATGTTCTCCTGCATCATGCGCTTTGCTTTCGTCATGTGTCCGGGATACCACTGATAATTCATCCTGTATTGCTCCCTTCTGTTTCGATACTATTCAATAAACCCGATCTCTCCGTTCATATCCTTCAAATGAAACCATGCCTTTCCGATAATCGTGCTTTTTTCGATCGGCCCGATATTGCCGGAACGACTGTCCTCACTGCTGTTTCGATTATCTCCGAGAACAAAGTATTCATTCACGCCCAGTGTAATTTCATTTCCCGCAATGCCCGGATCAACGATTTTATCATAGCTTTCGTCTTCTTCTAACAGTTCACCGTCTATGTATACCTTACCGTTTATAATCTGTATCGTTTCTCCCGGCAGGGCGATAACCCTTTTTACATAATAATGTGTGTTCTGATTGCCGTTTGGAAGAAATACGATCACATCCCCTCTTTTGGGAGAAGACAGTTTATATAAAAATCGATTAATCAGAATCTCCTGTCCGTTATATAATGCCGGCTCCATGGAATCACCGATGACACTCGTTCTCATCCCGACAAAATAGGTCAATGCTACGGCCAGAAAAATAACAACAAGCGTACCGATCATCATCTCAAAAATATCTTTTAGCAGCGTAGAATTAATTTTCTTTTCTTTCTGATAAAAAGTCAGCCCTTTTCTTCTCGCCAAATCAACACCTCTTCTGTCCGCATTTGAGATCTGGTTCCTTCAATTCCCGGATAGTGCAAAAACAGTTACCCTAAATTTCTTCAAGGTAACTGTCCGCATTCACTCTTATTTTACCAGTTCTTTTACTTTTGCTTTCTTACCAACACGATCTCTCAGGTAATTCAATTTCGCACGTCTTACCTTACCTCTTCTTACCACTTCGATTTTCTCAACATTCGGAGAGTGAAGGGGCCATGTTTTCTCAACGCCGATACCATTTGATAATTTTCTTACCGTAAAGGTCTCTCTGTTGCTTCCGCCCTGTCTCTTTAATACGGTTCCTTCAAAAATCTGAATTCTTTCGCGGTTACCTTCTTTGATCTTACCGTAAACCTTGACCGTATCACCTACGTTGAATTCGTCAATCTGCTCTTTCACCTGAGCCGCTTCGATCTCTTTAATAATCTCGTTCATATTTACCTCCTGAATCATATGGATGTTCTTAATACATTTCGTAACAGAGGACCATCTTATTCGCAACAGTAACAATTTATCATATTAAGCTGAAAAATGCAAGTGTTATTTTCCGGTCTTTTGCCTTTTCAAATTTCATTCCATTTTCACATGCGGGTTTTCTCAGCTTCCATAGATGCGCGGATTATGATTTCTGATTTGAATATAAAATATTTTCATTTTATGGTTCAGGTGCCAAAAGGTACGATAAATAGACTGTAAAGGCAGATTGCACAAAATATTCCCGCAGCTGTCTTGCGCAGGAATATGAGATTTTCTTAATATTCTGTTCAAGACTTAGCAATTTCGGGACATGGAAGTCCCGGAAAGCCCGATTCGAGCCCGGATGGCGAGTATCGGGCGGTTGCGTCCACATATCATAACGTTGGCAGAATATTTAGAAAATCCATTTTCCGAAGTCAGACGCAAGGGAATATTTTGTGCAATCTGCCAATAAGAATTTTATATCGCACCTTTTGGCACCTGAACCCTATTACATTAAAAAATCGGACAGCCCTCAATCGGACTGTCCGATATAAATCACATTTATTCAAACTGCATCCGGCCCTGAAACGCCACCTTTTTCTGACCGGGCACCATGCATCCGATCTCATAACAGTCATAAAATGCTCCGACGCATTCCATCACCATATCCTTTTCTTCCTGAGAAACAACGATCACAAGTCCGACCCCGCAGTTAAACGTGGAGAGCATTTCCTCATCCTCAATATTTCCCATTCGCTTTATATAACCGAAGACCGGCAGCGTTCTGACCTTCGGCAGCTCAATTCGCGCACACAGGCCGTCCGGTATAATCCGGCATAAATTGCCTTCAATGCCGCCTCCCGTTATATGCGCCATGCCATGCACCCTGTCATTGATTTTTTTGATCGCTTTATAATAAGGCGTGTGCGGTTTCATAATCTGCTCAATGAATGTTTTTCCTTCAACCTTATCTAACTTCATCTGTGGCATTTTATCCATCAGCATCCTGACGAGAGAATACCCGTTCGTATGCAGCCCGTTAGATGCGACGGCCAGCACCGCATCACCTTCCTGAATCGCAGAACCGTCAATAACCGCGCTTTTGGACAGGATGCCCGCAATGCTCGATGTCAGGATATATACGCCCTTTTCCACAACCTGAGGCTGAATGGAAGTCTCGCCGCCCGCCAGCACACACTCGTTTTCCCGACATGCCTCCGAGATTCCCCGGACAAAAGATTTAACCGTTTCCTTTTCGGCGTTTCCGCAGACGATCGTATCCAAAACCGCCAGCGGTTTCGCGCCCATTACCGCGATATCGTTCACAAGATGATTGATCATATCATGGCAGATGGACTCACAATAACCGTACTCCATTGCCAGCTTCTGCTTGGAACCCGGTTCCTCGGCCTTCAGCACAAGCACCGGGTCGGAAATTTCAGGAAAACGAATATCGTACAGCGAAGCAAAGGGACCAAACCCATTCAGCATCCGCTTATCATCCGTCTCCAAATATACCGCCATCTCTTTTTTCATGGCATCCGTATATGAGATGTCAACGCCGGCCTTCCGGTAAGAAAAATTCTCGGCGCTTTTCTCCTGTCCGGCAAGAATTTCATCCACTGTTACATGAAGAAGCTTTGCAAGCTCCACTAACATTTCCGCATTCGGCAGCGTTCCGTTCTCCCACTTGGATACCGCCTGAAATGATACCTGCAGGCTTTCCGCCACCTCAGCCTGTGTCATTCCCGCTTCTCTTCTTTTTCCCGCAATAAAATCCGCAATTTTCTTATTATCAAGCATACTGGTCTCCTTCCGCCCTTCAACCCCGCGCCTTTCATCGTTTCCGCACGCCTCAAGGCCGCCGCATTCTTTCTCTGGCGTCAGTATAGCATCGCCTGTAATTCTCCGGCAATAACCGGATTTTTGAAAATTGTCTCCGGATTCTACCGGCCGTTGATATCCTCCGGCACATTCCGGTCTGCATCTTTGAATAAAGGTTCACCGTATACTTTGTGTCTTCTTCCGTCATTTCTTTTTCCTTTTTTCTTCCAGAAACTTTCGAAGCTCCTCCATATCCTCTTCCGAAAGCCCGTTACCATCATATAATGCCGCGACGAAATTTTTCAGGGAATTCCGATACATTTTTTGAATAATATTTTTACTTTCTTTCTGTAAATATTCTTCTTCCTTTACCAAAGGAGTATACCAGTTCACTTTCCCGATCTTCTCCACGCTGACAAAACCCTTCGCTTCCAGCCTGTTTAAGAAGGACAATACCGTCGGCGCCGCCACATCTTTCTGAAGATGCTCCTCAATCTCCATTCGGTTTACGGGCCCCTCATGCCTCCATATAATCATCATAATCTCCAGTTCCGATTCCGGTAATCTTTTCAATTATGCATTTCCTCCTCTCTTTCCACTTCCAGGCAGATACCCGCTGTCTTCCGTACTGCGACAGGATGTTTTATCTTCTACACTTGCCTAATATATGCCTGCGTTTATTCTACATCCTGCCCGGATATTCGTCAAGGCATTGATATAGAATAAGCTGTTGATCATACAGAATGTGAAAATAACCGGATAATACATTCTTTATGATAATTACCGGCTGGGCAGTACATCATTCTCCGTGTATCAATAACGCACAATCTCCCCATTCTTCACTTCCTTCGTCGCGGAGAGAATCACCTGGCTTTCACTGTCCAGCGCGCCTTCTACCGCAACCCAGTTTTCGTTTTCGTCCAAAACCCTTACACTCAGCTCTTCCACGTAATATTCCATGCCGAGAATCCCTTCCCGCTCCTTTACCACATAGACATAGCTCCTCGTATTATCCCGGTGAACGGCCATCGGCGGCAGACAGTTTGGATATTTTTCTCCCGTCTCCGTACGCTTCATGACGCCGGACAATCCCGGCGTTCCCTTTCCTTCCGGAAGATTGATGTAAATCTCATAATTTCCGGGCATGCTTTCACTCTCTGCCAGATAGTCAACGGAAGCATCCGACTCCTTACTGCTTCCATCCAGCTTAAGATCCACCTTATCGTTTAATGCCACATACTTTTTCTGCTCCTTCGTCAGCATCGCTTTAAACTGGCAGGGAACCGCATCATCCGCAAAAAGCATAACCGCCGAATCGGGAATCCGCCCCCCCACGCTGATAAAAATGTCCGTGATCAGACCGCCGCTCTGCGCCGTAATCTGCCCGTCTATATCCTTGACCACCTGATATCTGGCAAGATCTTCCTGCAGCGCGGCCAGTTCAATCCGGCTCGTGGACAGCACGGAATCCTCTTCCTCCGGCAGAAGAATATCCTCCACACGTCGTTCCGCATCCTTCATTGTATTCTCTCTCTGCCATTTGGCATCCGCCTCCGCATATGCCGCCGACTGTAAAGCATCCTTCAAAGCCTCGTCATCACCCGCATGCTCTTCTATATCGGTCTCGGCCTGATTAATTTCTTCGGCAGCCCGTCCAACTAATGTATCCTGATACCGCGCCTGCGCATCATAATCCGCCCTGGCCCGCTCTTCCTCCAAAGCTTTCTTCTGCCTTGCCAGCTCCTCATTCTGCAAAATGGTGTCGATCTGAAGCTGTAATTTGGAAATCTGCGTCTGCTTTTCCTCCATGATGGTCTTGAGGTCCTCCATATCGACTGTAAAAAGCACATCGCCTTCCTCCACTCTGTCACCGACCTGCACCATGACCTTATCGACTCTGAGGCCGCCAAGCGTCGTAACCGGATTCTTGTCCCCCGCAATGACGATGCCTTCCACCTCCACGATATGCTCCACATATTTCTGTTCCACCTCCACCGTCGTCACAACGGGAAGTCTGGACGCATAAATGCTTTTGGAAATAATGGTACACAGCCACATCAGCGCGAGAAAAATTAAAAATCCCGCTATAATCTTCTTCTTTCTGATTTCTCCTGCCCTTTTCTCTTCCAACATCTTCTCACTCCTTTAACCCTGAAAAAATAATTCCCTGCTCCAGATAATCCTGCCCCCAGACAAAGATAAACACCGCCGGAATCAGCGTAATAATAGAAGCCGCAAATGCATATCCGGCCTGCGCCCAGGTAATTTCCGGCAGATACAGGGAAAGCGGCCACAACGCCTTTTCCTCCAGAAAAGCCATCGGCTGTTCCATCATATTCCAATATTCCAGAAAGCCAAGAACCATTGCCGAAAGCAGACCGCTCTTTCCGAGCGGAAGCCCGATTTTCCGGAAAATCGTAAATTCCCCTGCACCGTCTATCCGCGCCGCCTCAAACAGCTGCATCGGTATGCTTCGAAATCCCCCATAAGCCAGAAATACCGGAAATGTGGAAAATACCGCCGGAAGAATCACCGCCCGATGGGTATCGAGCATCCCTAATCTGTTCAACACCAGATAGCTGGACAGCATCATAACCTGAAAGGGCAGCAGCATCAGCACCACATATAATGCAAAAAGCGCCCGGCTTCCCTTTACTCTGTATACGGCAAACGCCCACGCCGCAGGAACGCCCACCAGAAGCTGTCCTGCCAGAATAAAGCCGACAACTTTAATGGAATTCCAGAACAATACGAAAAACTGCGGCGTCAGAAAAAGCAGTTTCCCATAATTCTCAAATGTGGGATAATCCGGCACGATTTTCCAGGTAACAAAATTCAGCGCCTCCGCAAAAATCGGAGACAGACACTGCTTTAATTCCCCGTTCCCCATAACGGAACCCGTCACTAAAAGCAGCACCGGCAGACATACCAGCGCCGCCGGCAACAGCAGCAATATTGTGATTATCTCCCGTTTAATATCTTTCATCCTTTTATTCCTGTTCATATCAGCTCTTCATACTCCTTCCGCCGTCTGATTCTCACGCTGTTCTCAGAACCCGCCCTGTCATAATTTCTACATAATCCACTACTCGCTCCTGTCCCACAGCCTCTGCAGAATCATAATGACCGCAAACAGAAATCCTCCAACACAGACTGCCGCAGCCGCCATCTTATCAAAATCCAAATTAACAAACCAGTTATTGAACAGATGCTGTAACAGATAAATGCTCTGCTCCGGATAAGAACCGGCCACCAGATAGGCCTCCCGGTATATCTTGAAAGAATTCAGGAAAGAAAGAATAACGATCGTGTAAAGGCTTCCCTTCAGATTTGGAAGCACCACCCGGAAAAAGCTCTGCAGCTCCGAAGCGCCGTCCACTCTGGCCGCCTCCAGCATTTCTCCGGAAATTCCCAGAATTCCGGCCAGCCACAGGACGATCGTATAACCTGTATTTTTCCAGACATAGCTGAATACCAGCACCCAGAAAGCCGCGCTGCTTCCAAGATAATCTTTATGTACCTCGCCCCACAGTCCGCTCCATTCACCGATCTTCGTCAGGAACAGATTCAGAAACCCCTGCTTATAGAAAAACAGCTTCCAGACAATCACAATTGTGGCAGTCGGCATGGCAAGCGGAAACAGATACAGTGACTTGATTAATCCCGCGCTTTTCAGCTTGCTGAGCGGCAGTGCAATGAGAAGCCCGACCACCACCAGAATCGGTATGCAGACAAACGTAAACCGGAAGGTGTTCTTCACCGCAAGCAGAAAAGCCTGATTGGTAAAGATTGTTTTATAATTCTGTATTCCGTTAAACTGCCCTGTCACCGCCGTCGTAAAGGAACGCTTAAACACGTCCAGAAAGGGCAGCAGCACGAAGATCAGAACCCCAATCAGGCTGGGCGCCATAAACAGAAAAAATGCCCTCCGCAATTTATTCTTTTTCCATGAAAACTTGCGTACTTTCATTCATATCCCTCCTATGGAAGAACAGGCTCTTTCTTTATCTTATAACCGCGCTTCCTATTCCGACAGATAAATCGAAACCTTTTTCTCGATGGCATCCACCGCTTCATCCAGCTCTTTTGTTCCCTGAAACCAGGCAATGCCCGCTTCATATACGGCGCTTTCCACGACATCATCTTCGATATAAGCCGTATTCAGCGCCTCGATATATTTTTTGTATCGGCTGACTTCTTCTTCCTCAGGCCAGTAATAAATCAGCTGAATAAGATTTCCATCTTCCCCGTCCGTCACGACGGAACCATATACACCGCCGCTGTCCGCCGCCGTTTCCGGCATTCGGAAGCTTTCGTCAAAAGCCGCTTTGTTTACCGCGAGGCTGTCATACAGATAAGATTGGTTCTCTCTGCCAAGACAGGTCTTCAGGAAATCCTCCGCCAGTTCCCTGTTCTTAGACGCCGCATTGATTCCAAGAAGGCTTTCCGCCTGAAATATATGGCTGTCCCGCTCCTCAAGCGGCGCCCATTCCGCCTTTTCGAATCCCTCGATTCTCTGAATGGATACCAGATCCCGACAGGAAAAGCTGCCAATTATAGCCCGGTAATATCCCCCGATATAATTCATTTTATGGATGCCGGATGTCCTGCAATAATCCGAATCTTCATAGGAAGCGACGCCATTATAGATTTCATAATTCTGCGCGGCCTCATGATATCTCTCCACCGCCCTGTCGGATATACTATCCATCTGCGCCTCATAGATTCTCTTCGTCTGCAGTAAAAATTTCCGGACCGCATCCCTGTCGATTTCTCCGTTATCCGTAATCCACGTCGGAGCGCTGACAGGCGCAAACAGCCGCATGATGCCCTTTTCCGAACAATAACCGATCAGATCCTGTTCCGGATAATCCGCCCTGAGCCTCTCCGTCATCTCCGCGACCCCTTCCAGATCGTCCGCCAGGGAAAGATACGGTTGATCAGTCATTATCACAGGAAGCTTTATTTCACAGGGAACCGCAAAGATCTGTCCGTCGGTTCTGACCGCATCCAGTATATTTTCAAACAATGCATCCTCCCCGTCCAGCTGTTCCAAAAACGGTCCAAGGTCCGCAAGCAGTCCTTTATCGACATAGGACGACAGTGGCATGTGATCGAGCAGCAGAATATCCGGCCCTTCTCCCGCCATAATTTTCGTATTCAGGCTCTTCAGCGCGTCCTCTCTCGTAACGGAATCTCCATTCATACCGCATTCAAAACGGATATGGACCTCCGGATGAACTGTCTGATACAGACTGACGGCCTGCCGAATTGTCTCATTATCCTCAAGACCGTACACAACAAGTTTCTTACCGGGTATCGTGGGAATATCGGGATTATACACATAATGTATCATTCTGCCTCCCCCGAACAGAGCCAGAAACTCGTTATTTTCAAGGGCAGCCATGGACTGTATTTCATAAGCGGGATTTCCGAAACTGCAAAGCTCTCCGTCAATCAGCTGTTCCATTGCACCGCCGCCAATTACATGACGATACAGTCCCTTTTTTCCCGCCAGATATAGAATCTCTTCTTCCCCGAAAAAGAAATACAGGGCGTGGGAATCAATGCTTCTGTTCTCTCTGTCTCCGTAATTTGTCCTGATAAACTCTTCCAGAACCGCATCCTCGATATATTCTTCCCTGTCCAGATCATAGATGGCAAGACTGTCGTATTCATATCCATCCATGACCATCAGATTCCCCTGAAACTGTATCAGATCGGGATGCCCCGCTTCCACCGTCAGAAACAGCTCGCCGGAACCGTCCTCCCGTACCTCATAGAGATTGGAATTTCCCCTTGTCGTTACGAAAATTCTGCCGGAATCGGCGATATAAACCTGATCCGGATACTGGTCATCTTCCGTTATCGCAATATCCACCGGAATCTCGGTATTATCCGGCCTGATAATCAAAATCTGCGGATTCAGCTCCGGTATGTGAACTTTCACGCCGGTTTCTTCCCCGTTTCCTTCTCCACGTTCTTCTTCCTCTTCGGTATCATCCGCCGCCTGATAGATCAGCCCGACCGTGTTATCGGGACCCACCGCCATGCTCATGATATAAACGCCTTCTTCGAGCATGTTCGTACGCCATCTTCTTCTGTCGGTCATCCAGACGTTCAGATCTCCTGTCTTGACGAACTCCGTATACCGGTCGGTAACGATCAGATTTCCATTGGCTAACGGGTAAATCCCGCTTCCATCTCCGGAAATTTTACCGGACAAATCCACCGGCTCCTCCACATAACGCCCCATCGCCTCCAAAGAAAGCTCTCCGTTCTCTCCGCCGCCGTTTTTTTCGGCATCGTTCCTTCCGCTCCCCGCATTTCCACATCCATAAAGCGATGCCGCAAATATCGCAAGCATCAGAATAATTGCTGTTTTTACGCCTTTTTTCCTTTTTAATATCATTCCCCGATACCCCTGTCATGCAAGCATTTTATAAACCACGAAAAGAACCGCCTGAAAACGATTCTCTTCGTTCTTTTCTATTCCGCCATATAAAGAGCTACCCGCTTCTCAATGGAATTCAACGCATCCTCCAGACTTCTCATCCCCTGCAGGTAACCGCCGCCTTCCTCATAAACAGCATCCTCCAGCATCTTGTTTTCAATATAGGGAACGGCCGCTTTCCCGATACAGTTTCTGATCTCCTCCTTCTGCTTCTCATCCGGCCAGTATGAGACGAAACTGATGCGCTCACCATCCGGGTTTCCCATGCTCTCCCAGCTGAACGCTCCGTTTTCATCCACCTGATTTTCCTCCGGCACAAAAATCTGTTCAAAGGCCGCCTGATTTACCGGAAATCCGGTCCAGATCGCCGCCTGATTCTCTTTGCCGAGACACAGCTTTATAAAGTCTTCCGCCTGTTCGGGATGTTTTGACGCGGCGCTGATTCCAAGCAGCGTGCCGGCACCGAACACATTACTGCTCTGTCCGTTCATAACAGACCATACGGTGTTTTCATAGCCGTTTACTTTATGAATGGAAATGATTTCCGCATAAGCGTTTCTTCCATCCAACGCTCCACACAGTATTCTCATATATTGTGAGGTATAAAGCATTGCCTTTGCTCCGCTCCTCAGATATTTGGAATTGTCCCTTGTCTCCCCGAATTCTGTCACCCAGTTTTCATTCAGCAGGTTATACTCATCGATCTTCTTCTGGGGAAGCCCCTCCATCTGAGCATCGTAAATTCTCTTCGTCTGTTCCAGAAATTCCGCAACCGCCTCCCTGTTAATTTCCCCGCTTTCCGTAATCCAGGCCGGCACACAGGACATGGCATAAAAGCGCATGATTCCTTTGGCCGTGCATATGCTGATAAGATCTTTCTCCGGATGATCCCGCCGCAGCGCTTCTATTCCATCCGCAATGCCCTCAAGATCCTTCATCTGTGATACATATTTCTCTTCCCCGGCGATTACCGGAATGTAAATCTCTGCCGGCATCATATAGAGCTTTTCCCCGTTTTTCATGGCATCGACAAGATTGCCAAACAACGCATCCTCTCCGTTTAAACCATCGATAAATGCACTCATATCTAAAAGCAGGCCTTTTTTGATATAAGAGGCAAGCGGCATATCATCCAGTATCAGAACATCCGGCCCTTCTCCCGCCATAATCTTCGTGTTCAGGCTCTTTAGGGCATCCTCTCTTGTAATGGAGCTTCCTTCCTCAATGCCGACCTCATACTGAACCATGACTTCCGGATTGGCTGTCTGATACAGGCTGGCCGCCTGCTGAATCGTCGGATTTTCTTTCAGACTGTACACCTTCACCAGATTATCCGGTACTGTTTTAATGTCCGCATCATAAACGAAGCGCACCAGCTTTGCGCCGGTAAACAGGGCCAGAAACTCATTGTTCTCCAACATCACCATCCCTTCCAGCCTATCGGAAGGATTGCCAAGCGTACAGAGGCTGCCGTCGATGATCTGCTCCACCGCGCTTCCGCCAAGAACATGTCTGTGAAGCCCTCTTGCTCCTGCCAGATACAGAACGCTCTCTTCTCCCGCAAAGAAATACATCTCAAATCCATCATCGGAATTAAACTGATTCCCGCCATTATAATAGTCTCTTACAAAATCATTGAGTGTATCATCGCTTTGCACAAATTCTTCCTTCCCGATATCATAGACAAGGAGCGTATCATAGGAAACGCCATCCATAATAAGCAGGTTTCCGTGAAACTGCATGAACTTTGCCGGTCCATTTGACACCGTCAGATATAGCTCACAGCTTCCGTCCTCTTTTACCTCATACAAATCATCGCTTTTTCCCACGCTGATAAAAACTCTTCCTTCATCCGATACGCCGACCGCATAGGGTATCGACTCCGCAGAGGGCGGCTCCACCGGAATTTCCGTACCGTCCGCCCTTATGACAAGAGCCCTCTGCCTGTATTCCCCATTCTCGTCCATTTCGCCAAGCACAACCGCCGTCGTCGAATCCTTACCAATCGCTATATCTACAACATAACTGTCTTTCTCTTCCAGCCTGCTCAGCCAGGGCTGTTTCTCGGCTTCCCAGGTTATCCCGTTATCTCCGGAAACGAGAAGCGGTTTATTGCCGTCGGTAATCACAAGCTTTCCGTCCGCAAGCTGAAACAGTCTGTTGCGTCTTCCTGAGATACGATCCGATAAGTCCGTCACGTCCTCCACATAACGTCCCATCGCCTGACTGTCCGGGGACTGCGTTCCCCCATTTTGTTCCTGCTCTCCGGCTGCCTCTCCGTCGTTTTCCACTTTTGAATCGGAGCTCCCCGTGTGCTCCGTCCCGTTCGTTCCCGGAACAGAACCGGAATCCGCCGCCTGATTCTTCGCGCACCCGCCAAGCAATGTCAGCAGCATGGAAAGTAAAACAATCAGCGACATCATTTTTCTGACCTTTTTATATCCGTACATTTATTTTCACACTCCCTTTTTCTGATAAAATTCCCTTTTATTCAGCCATATACAAAGAAGCCCTCTTCCCAATGGCATCCAAAGTATCCTCAAGGCTCTGCTCTCCCCGCAGATAGGCCGCCCCCGCTTCATATACCGCCTCTTCCAGCATTGTATCCTCGATGTACGGAACCGTCACCGTTTCCATAAAATTCCGCAGCACTCCGACCTGCGCTTCAAGCGGCCAGTAAACCGTCAGTTCAAATATCCGCCCTTCCTCATCCATCATCGCAAGATTGCTGTATTCTTCGTCTTCTCCGATTTCCACTTTTAAAACATTGTCAAAAGCTTCCCGGTTGACCGCAAATCCATGAAACAAAGAAGTCTGGTTTTCCGTTCCGAGCAGCAGCCGCAGGAAAGCCTCCGCATACTCCGGTTTTTCGGAAACGGCGCTGATTCCCGTCAATGTCCTCGGATAAAAAACATTGCCGCCCATCAATGCAATTTCATTATTCCCATACTGATCCATCCGCTGTATGGAGCACAACGCGGCATATTCGTAATCACTGCTCATAAGGGAACAAATCATCATCCGCCGTCCCATCAGATAATCCATATAATCCAGATTTTCCCGAACCATTTCGGAATCATTCTCCGGGCTGTTTCCGTAGATTTCTGTTATCATGTCGTTCACATCACTGTACTGCTTAAACGCTTCTTCCGACAGTCCATCCATCTGCGCATCATAAATTCTTTTCACCTGCATCAGGAAATCTTCCAGCGCTTTCCGGTCAATTTCTCCGGTCTCCGTTATCCAACAGGGTGTGGAAATCATGGAAAACAGTCTCATCATTTCCGGCGCCGAACAGGGACCAATCAGGTTTTTACCCGGTTCCGTTTTCCGCAGTTCTTCCATTGCCTCCGCAATATCTGATAAATCCCCGGCCCCGGAAATACAGCTCTCCGGTCCAAAAACAACCGGCAATTCTATTTCACAGGGCATCATATAAATTTTTCCGTCCCTGCGGAATGCATCCACCAGATTATCAAACACCGCATCCCCAACCTCCGGACTATCGAGTACGGAACTTAAATCACGCAGCAGCCCCTTTTCCACATAAGAATCCACCGGCATATGATCCAATATCAGAATATCCGGCCCATCCTCCGCCATCATCCTTGTATTCAGGCTTTTCAGCGCGTCTTCTCTTGTGATGGAGCTTCCTTCCTCCATGCCGATCTCGTATTCAACACAGACCTCCGGATAAGCCATCTGGTACAACATAACCGCCTGCCGTATCGTATTACTCTCTTTTAAACTGTATACCTTCAGCTTTTCCTCCGGAACAGTCGGAATATCCGGATTATATGTAAATTTTACCATCGTTCCGTTTCCAAATAAGGCAAGAAACTCACTGTTATCAAGCGCCAGCATTCCCCGCAGCCTATAGGCAGGATTATTAAAAACGCTGAGCCTCCCGTCAATGACCTGCTCGATGGCATTGCCGCCGATCACATGCCGATATAATCCATTTTTTCCCGCAAGATACAAAATATTTTCCTCTCCCATGAAAAAATACAGATCATACCAGGACCCGCCGTTATTGGACCTGTCACTGTAATTTTCTTTTACGAAATCGCAAAGAACCTCATCCTCGATATATTCCCGCTTCTCCATATCATAGATCAGCAGTGTTTCATAATCCCAGCCATCCAGTATCATCAGACTGTTCTGAAACTGCAGCAGTATGGGAGCCGATGGAAGCGTCAGAAAAAGCTCACTGCTGCCGTCTTCTTTAACTTCATATAAATTCGGACCGTATGTACTGACGAAGATTCTTCCCTGATCCGATATCCATGCCATCCGGCAGCTCTCGTCCTCTTCCGTCAGCGGTACTTCAACCGGCGCCTGCATGCCGTCGGGCTTTATAAGCATCAATTCATTATCGACCACAAACGGATTTTCTTCCGATGAATCTTCTCCTCCGGCATCATATATGACTGCCATCGTATTGTCGCCTCCTATGGCCAGATTCTCAATGGAGTTCGGCCCCGGCAGCGAATCTCTCCAACTTCTTATATCCGCTTCCCATGCTGCGCCGTTATCTGAGGAACGCAGAAAGTCGTTCAGGTAATCCGTTATAATCAGTTCTCCGTTTTCTAAACGGTACAGGTTATTGCCATAGCTGATTCTGTCCGATAAATCAATGATCTCTTCCACATAACGTCCCATTGCCGTACTGTCCGGGGACTGTGGACTGCTCTGTCCGGATTCGTTTCCGCTGTCCGAAGAAATATTTTCCGCAGGGCCATCGACGGAATCCATTCCATTTCCGCAGCCGGCAAGCAATGCCGCCAATATTGCAAAAGATAATATACCCGCCGGTATCCTGCCGCATTGTCCTTTTTTCATTTCTTTCAAAAACATACTGATTCCCCTTCCGGTCCGCCGTCGGAATGCTGCCATTCCCCCCGCATTTTATCTTTTACCGTAATCATCATATCAGATTTATCTCTAAGGAATCTCTAAAGCGGTTAAACATTTACAGATAGACAGTGATTACCGCCTCTTCCGCATAAAAAGCTTCTCCCTGCCAGCTTCCTGTCAGCTCCAGCGTCGTTCCTTCCCCGATATCAGCGAAATTTCCTTCCCTTCGTTCCACATCCGCCTCTCCGTTCACGCCACTGTTCCGCACGGTTTTATACTCATAGCTTACAACATTGGAAAAATATACGGTAATCTGATCTCCTTCCGAAGCTGCCCATATATTCTCATCCATATACTCCGTAACGGTTTCACTGAGCACGACGCTGTCCTCTCCGACACTTACCACAATTCCGGTTAATTCCTTATCCTCCTCTCTGTCCGCAGGCTCTTCCGACACTGTATCCGATGCGTCATCTCCGGAGGAATCGCTGTTTTCATCCATTCCCTCCTGCTGCCCTTCCTGATTTGTCGCGACATTTTCATCTTCCTGATCCTGCCCGGCATCCTCCTGCCCATCCTCCGATTTCTCAGACGCCGTGTCCATAATTTGGATCGGCCCGCTTCCGTCCGCATTTCCGCAGCCTGTCAAAGCCAGCGCGCCGACCAGACAAAAAACTGCCGCCATTTCCTTTTGTTTCATTTATATTCCCTTCTTTCGTATGATTTTTACGGCAACAGAATAGCAGGCCTTTCTCTAAAATAGCTCTAAATCATTTTAAATTTGCAAAACCCCGTTAAAATTTCTCCTTAGAGAATAATTAAAGATTCCCCTGATAAAATAAAATGTGGTATCATAGAAAACAGGCTGATATATGATAATATATGAAATGAAATGCCCGTTCCTGGCGGCTGCCAGCGCAGACAGACAGGTATAAAATATTGCCTGATACGCATGCCAAAGCATGCAAGGGGTACGAACATGAGAATATTGCTTGCGGAAGATGACAGACAACTGAATAATACACTGACTTATCAGTTAGAAGCAGCGGGCTTCCTTGTGGATTCCTGTCTGGACGGAGAGGAAGCTCTTTTCTATGGAGAACAGAATATATATGATATTATTTTATTAGACAGAATGCTTCCTCATCTGGAGGGGACGGACGTCCTGACATCTTTGCGAAAAAAGGGCATTGTGACTCCTGTCATACTGATTACGGCGCTGGGCACGCTCTCCGACAAAGTGACCGGCCTCGATCTGGGCGCCGACGATTATCTTGTCAAGCCCTTCGCCTTTGAAGAGCTTCTCGCCCGCATCCGCTGCGTCGCCAGAAGACCGCATACTCTGACCGGTTCCGATCTGCTGACCGTTTCGGACGTTACCTGGCAGGCTTCGGAGGGCATTCTGAAAGGCCCTTCCGGAAGCTGCACGCTCTCCAAAAGAGAGGCCGCCCTGCTGGAAACCTTTCTGCGCTCCAAAGGACAGACATTGCAGCGCCAGACGCTTCTCTTAAAAGTCTGGGGCCCGGACAGTGACGTGGAAGAAGGAAATCTGGACAATTATATCCACTTTTTGCGGAGACGCTTACAGATCACCGGAAGCTGCCTGCAGATCAAAACAATACGGGGTATCGGATACAGCCTTCAGGAGAAATAATGCATGTTCAGAAAAGTACACATACGGCTTACCCTGCTGTGCGCAGGAATTACGGCCGTCATTATGATCATCATGTCCCTCTGTTATCTCTATGTTTCGGAATCGGGACTTTACCGGAATCAGTTCCAGTCCTTTCAAAACGATATTAAGACTATCACAACCAATCTGGAACAACAGTCCGTCATTTCCATGGAGTGGCTTTCCAAAATGGAGGCACAGGGCAGTTATCTTTTTTATGTACTGGACGGAGGTGTTCCTTTCCTCTACAATCAGCTGAGTGATACGAAAGATAATTCCACAAGAAGCCTTCTTCTGGAAGAATGCCGGAACGTTTATCAGAACCTGGATACAACCGCTTCTTCCGCGCAGTCTGATTCCTCCTATGTATCCACTCATGTTGAATTTGAATTCGTTTCCGAATCCGCAGATGCAAAATATTACGGAAGCGTGATCAGTATGGGGAAATATACTTCTTCACTGGAGATTATTGTGCTTTCTTCCCTGCGTGTTCTGGAACAGCAGATTCTGGAACAGCGTTTTCACTTTTTCTTAATCGATCTGGCCGCCATTTTACTTCTGACGGTCTTTTCCTGGATCTTTACCGGAATTCTTTTGAGGCCCATTATGGAAAATCATCGGAAACAGACTCAGTTTGTCGCTTCTGCTTCTCATGAGCTCCGCACACCGCTCGCCGTCATATTGTCGGCCGCAGAATGCTGTAAGAGCGCTCCTCCGGAAAAACAGGACGGCTTCTTAAAAACCATTAATCAGGAAGGGCTCCGAATGTCCGCCCTCGTAAACGATATGCTCACGCTGTCCGGTTCCGATAATCAACGGTTCTCCGTCCGCCCCAGACCGATCGAACTGGATACGCTTCTGATGAACTCTTATGAGGCTTTTGACCCGCTGGCCAGAGATAAGTCCATTACGCTTTCCGTAAGCCTTCCCCAAAAAGCGCTTCCTCTATGCTCCGCGGATCCGGAGCGCATCAGTCAGGTCCTTTCTATTCTGCTTCACAATGCAATCAGCTACACTCCGGAGCATGGACGAATCGAGCTGTCAGTTTGGCATAAAAAAGAGCATTTCTATCTCTCCGTTAAAGACAACGGCATCGGTATTTCCGATCATGATAAGAAAAAGATTTTCGACCGTTTCTACCGGGTTGAAAAATCCCGAAGCACAAAAGAGCACTTCGGGTTAGGACTTTCTATTGCGTATGAAATTGTAAAAGCGCATGGTGGAAACATTCAGGTAACGGATGCGGAGGGCGGCGGCAGCGTCTTTACAATCATCCTGTAATTTCGCTACTGCATTTTTTCCCCATACTTCTCATACAGCTCTTTCAGTTTATTTATGTCTTCTTCCGACACGCTCTGCTCCAGATATTGCTGCACTTCTTCAATGGAATCCGAATTAATGCCGTCTTCCACGATCTCCATGCAATCGGAAAGGGTCTCGCTGTTGGCATATTTTCCGATAATCTCCTGCGCCTGCGCCTTATCCTCTTCATCCATATTGGTAACGATTTCTTTTGCTTTCTCGGCCGCCTGCGGGTCTCCCATATTCTCAAGCGCTTTCTCGATAACCTGCTGCGCCGCCTGCTCGGTTACCTTTTCCACCACTTTATCCTTAACCGCATCCACGATATATCCTCTGCTCAGCGCAAAAATAATGACCAGACATGTCATGATCACCAGACTTAAAAATACAATTTTCCCGATTCCTTTTTTCTTCTTCCTGCGTCTCTTTGCCATGAAGAAACCCTCCCTTCGTCCCACCGGACCCTGTTTATTCTGCACCGGAAAAGCGCAGACCGGACAGCCTGCGCTTTCATCATTATGCCGTACTGCCAAAGGACAGCTTCCGGTAATATTTCTCCGATATTAATACGCACGGCCCCAGTAGACCATCTTCTTTGCCGGACGGCCGCAGCATACGCACACATCTGCAATCTGCTCCTGCTCAAACGGAATACAACGGCTCGTTACCGCCAGCTCTTCCTTAATCTTCTCTTCGCATTCCTGACCGCCGCACCACATCGCCTTGACAAATCCTGATTTTTCCTCAAAAAGCTTTCGGAATTCATCCATGTCCTTCGCGGTATAAGTATGCTCTTCCCTGTGCTCTCTGGCGCGCTCCAGCATTTCTGCCTGCATTCTTTCGAGAATTTCCCCCGCCTTCGTCTCCAGCTCATCAAGCGATACCTCGATCTTCTCTCCCGTATCGCGGCGGCAGATCACGCATTTGCCTGCCTCGATGTCCTTTGGTCCGATTTCCACACGAATCGGAATACCGCGCATCTCCTGTTCGGAAAACTTCCATCCGGGACTCTTATCGGCATCATCTACTTTTACGCGGAAATCCTTCAGTTTCTCTTTTATCGCAAAGGCCTTCTCCAGAACACCTTCCTTTTTCTGCTGAATCGGTATGATCATGATCTGAACAGGCGCCACCTTCGGAGGCAGAACGAGTCCGGAATTATCCCCATGAACCATGATGACTGCGCCGATCAGCCGCGTCGTCATGCCCCAGGAAGTCTGATGCACATATTTTAACGTGTTGTCCTTATCTGTAAACTGAACGCCGAAGGCTTTCGCAAAACCATCCCCGAAGTTATGACTTGTCCCTGACTGCAATGCCTTGCCGTCATGCATCAGCGCTTCGATCGCGTAGGTCGCTACCGCGCCTGCAAATTTCTCCTTATCGGTCTTACGGCCTTTCACAACAGGAATCGCCAGCACCTGCTCACAGAAATCCGCATAAACGTTCAACATCTGAATCGTTCTTTCTTCCGCCTCTTCGGCTGTCGCATGCGCCGTATGCCCCTCCTGCCATAAGAACTCACGGCTGCGCAGGAAAGGTCTCGTCTCCTTCTCCCAGCGCACTACCGAACACCACTGATTACACAGCTGGGGCAGATCGCGGTAGGAATGTATCGTATTCTTATAATAGTCACAGAAAAGCGTCTCCGAGGTCGGCCTGACACAAAGTCTTTCCTGTAACGGCTGCTGTCCTCCATGCGTTACCCACGCCACCTCCGGCGCAAATCCCTCCACATGATCTTTCTCTTTGTTTAACAGGCTTTCCGGAATGAACATCGGCAGGTATACATTCTGTACTCCTGTCGCTTTAAACATCGCGTCTAACTGCTGCTGAATCAGTTCCCAGATCGCGTAACCCGCCGGGCGCAGCACCATACAGCCCTTCACGCTCGTATAATCGATCAGCTCGGCTTTCTTCACCACATCCGTATACCACTGGGCAAAATCCTCTTCCATCGATGTAATTGCTTCCACTAATTTTTTGTCTGCCATTTTGATGACCTCACTCCTTTTTCTCCCCGGATTTTTCGTAAAAAACGTCGGAATTTCTTTGATTCTAAAAGAAGAAAAACCGTTTGTCAACTGTTTCTTCGGATTCCCTCCCCAATTCCCAGAATCATAAAAACAAACGGTGCATTCAACACCTGCTGAAAACTGACCATATTATGTACGGTATAGCCAAGAACCGCAGCGGCAAACAGATACAGCGCCGGCCGGATTCTCGCTTTTTTCACAAAATTCGTAAAAGCAGAGCAGAAAATCCCCGCATAACAGAGCAGTCCCAGAATCCCCTGATTCACGAGCATCGTCAGCCATTCGTTATGCGCATTCGTCAGCCGGGAGCTGCCAAACTGGGCATAGGCCCGCTCCGAAAGCTCCGGCACCGTATACAGCCAGGCCGCAAAGCAATCCGGTCCAATGCCCGCCAGTTTATGAAAAGGCGTCAGACTCAGGAACGCCAGAACTCCGTCCGTCCAGGTCGCCCCCCTGTAATTCGCCCATGTATCGTTAAAAATAAAAAACGGCACATCCGCAAGTCCTGCCACGCCTCCCGGTCGGTTCGTATTCACGGTCAATAATATTGCAAACCCAACTATACCCGCCGGTATCAGGAAAAGTACCGGCCAACGCATTTGCCGATAACGTTCTATCCGAATCTTATTCCGCTTCACCAGATGGAAAAATAACAGATAAAAAGTTCCAACGATAAGTCCCAGATACAGCGTCATATTCGTATCCGTCAGAAAAACGCCCGGAGTGCTTTCATAATTTACTTTAAATCCCGGTACATACCGCAGCAGCCTGGCCGCCTGACAGGAAAACAGAAACAGAAGACACAATTCCAGAAAACGGCACATTTTTTCGTTTTCCCGGAAAGAAATGCAAAAAAGAAAAAGAAAGACTCCCGTCAATGCAAGATACGCGCTGCTGCTGCCCTGCAAAACACCGATCATAAATCCTGTCACCACATAAAAACCTGCTGCCGCTCTCTGTCCGCCGCTTTGACCGGTCCAGTAAAAAGCCATGCCTAACGGACAGAATACCGCCCAATATCCGCAGAACCAGTTAATATTTCCGAGTGTGGAGATAAAAATCGCCATCTCATCGCTTCCGCCCAGTCCGAACAGATAAACAGAATAGCGGTTCAGAATGCCGAGCCAGAATACGATGCCGGAACCAAACAACGCCGCATACAACGGCTTTTCATTCCATCTGAAATACCTGGAAAAAAGAAAATAAATACCGATAAACAACAGCTGGCTGACCAGTCCCATATACCAGCCTTCCGCACCCAGAAACGCTTCATCCCGAAACGGTGTGCACACATAGGACAAAAGGAGCAGAAGCAAATATCCGTATACAAACCAGTCCGTTGCCGACAATCTTTTATAAAATGCCGTTACGGAGGGTTTTTTTCCGCGCAGCGCAAAAACGCATGCCGCCACGCACAGCATCAGGAGCTCCGTCACAAGGCTGACCTTCCGGAAAAAAAAATATTTTTCATTCCCGATTTCCTGATAACCGTTCTTCAGATAAAGAGGAAAGATTAACATCATCACAAGAAAATAAGCCGTCAAAATGCTGTTCCCGATTTCGACGGTAATCACCTGCAGCTGCTTCCTGCGCTCTCCCTGCCCGCCGCGCTGCTCCGGGCGGTCTTGTATTTCCTTCTCCTTCATTTCTGACATGGTTTTTCCCACTATACGGCATCTATGTATACCTTTCTGTGTTCTCTGCCTGCTATTATAAAACGAATCGTTCTCTTTCGTCAAATCTTCCGACGCACGCTTATATATTTTTGCTTATCGTTTTTACATATCCTTTTTGTCTCTGATTTTATCTTGAATTTATCGCTTATGATTTGTTTAATTCATATATTACGATCAAAGCCAGCGGTCCCTTAATAATACCGCCGACTCCGAACAGCCGGATTCCCATGTATATGGCAAGCAGCATCAGAACCGGCGCGATTCCCATCCGGTTTCCGATCAGCTTCGGCTCCAGAAATTCCCGGATTACGATGCAGAAAATATAAAGGAGGATACAAACTGCCATCCGCACATAATGACCGCTCAAAAGCTGCCACAATGCCATCGGAACGAGCACAACGCCTGTCCCGATAAACGGCAGCACATCCAGACAGCCTGCCAGAATTCCCCAGAAGACGCCTCCGTAGATACCCGTCGCCCACAAAACCGCGCTGCCAAAGACGCTGATAATCAGTAAAATGATCCCCTGCGCCTTCAGAAAGGTAACGATATAGTTCAGCACGCCTTCCAGAGCCTTCCGAACAAAGGACATATCCTCCGACGATTTCAGCCACTGCATGAAAACGGCATAATCCTTTTCCAGAAGAATCGCAGCTACCAGCATGATGAACAGAAACGCCACCGCTCCCAGGATACCTTTGACACAGGTGAAAGAAGACGACAGCACGCGCGGAATTACCTGCACCTGGACGTTTTCCATAATGACAGTCATCTTTTCCGCCACAAAGCTCTCGATTTCATAGCCTTTCCAGCCAAATTTTCCGTCCAGACTGTAACAGCACTGATGCAGGAAAATCTGCAGCCGCCTGTATGCCGCTTCGATGAATGTCGTAATTTTTTCCATCTGCATACTGCTGCCGTATCCGAGTATCCAAAGAATTACCGCGAGAAAAATCAGACACAAAACCAGCACCCCGGCGGCCAGAAATTTTTTTCTCATGGGGATTCTCCTCTGAATGCGTGACAGGAGCGGATAAAACAGCGTAATCAGAACAAAGGCGGCGCAAAACGGAGCCACCAGCGGAAACAGATAGCGAAAAAAAAGATAAACCAATAAAGTAATGACGCCGAACTTTATCAGTTTATTCTCTCTTAAATCCGATATTTTCCATTCCCGCTCTTTCTCTTCCATACGCCGCCCATACCTTTCCAAAACCGCCATGCCGAAACAATTTTCGACAATCATGGCGGATTTCCGCTTCTGCCCGGAACCTGCCGCTCTATGGAATTAGTATGTTAGAATTAAGAAATTTTATCAGAAATCTGTTTTGAAAAATTTTGGAAAATAAGGCCCTGCGGCTCTTTCCGGAAAGACATTCTCTTTCCCGTAGCCGGATGGATCAGATCAAGCCGGTATGCACAAAGAGCCACCTGCTTCTGATCCAGAGCTGCGGACAATTTCTTCGTCCGCTCGTCGGCATATTTGTAATCACCTAACAGACACATTCCCGCATGGCTCATCTGTACCCGTATCTGATGATGCCTCCCGGTAATCAGCCTGACTCTGACAAGCGCAGCGTATGCCTGATCTCCTTCACCGGAACGCGCTTCCGGGACATTTTTGAAAAGAAACCGTTTCCGCTCCAGTATTTCATATTCCAATACTGCTTTTTTAGCGCCCTCTGCCTTTGGTGATACGATACGGGACATATTCGTTTTGGCGTCCTTCAGAAGATAATCCGTCAACGCTTTCCCCTGTCCCGGATCAGTATCCGGTTTCCGTTCCGATTCCGGCCTTCGGTTCCATCCCGTTTCCTCTGCCGTATCCGTCCCGCTTTCGGATACCACCGCATAATAATATTTCTCCATGCGGTTCTCCGTTATCTGCCGGCCAAGCTCTGCCGCCGCTTTCCGGTTTCTGGCAAATACCAGAATACCCTCTACCGGCTGATCCAGCCGGTGTATGCATCCCACATACGGACTGCCGTTCCCGGAAAGGTAGTTCGCCACCTCACTGACCATGTCCCGCTGGCCGACCCTGGCCGTCTGCGTTGCAATGCCTGCGGGTTTATAGCATACGATAATATCATTGTCTTCGTAAAGAATCTGCTCTTTCTTCATGTCTCCTCATACTTTTATCTGCGCTCAGATTCGCGCTTTCATCCCCGCTAAATCTTGAACCGGTATCCCACGCCCCAGATTGTCTCGATATACTGCGGCTTCGTTGTATCGAACTCTATCTTTTCCCTGATTTTCTTAATATGCACCGTAACCGTCGCGATATCTCCGATAGAATCCATATCCCAGATTTCCCGGAAAAGCTCTTCCTTCGTATAAACATGATTCGGATTTTCCGCAAGAAATGTCAGAAGATCAAATTCTTTCGTCGTAAAAATCTTCTCTTCTCCGTCAAGATAAACGCGCCTTGCCGTCTTATCGATCTTTAACCCTCTGATCTCTATGATATCGTTCACCTTCTGGTTACTGCCCACCAGTCTGTCATAACGCGACATATGCGCCTTCACCCTTGCCACCAGCTCGGAGGGGCTGAACGGTTTAGTCATATAATCGTCCGCTCCAAGCCCAAGTCCCCTGATTTTGTCGATATCGTCTTTTTTCGCGGATACCATAATAATCGGAATGTTTTTTCCCTCCCGAATACTCTTACATACCTCGAAGCCATCCATACCGGGCAGCATCAGATCCAGAATCACCAGATCAAATTCTTCCGACATGGCTTTTTTCAGACCGGCATCGCCCGTATTCTCAATCTCAACCTCAAAATCACTTAGTTCCAGATAATCCTTCTCCAGATCCGCAATCGCTTCTTCGTCTTCAATAATCAAAATCCTGCTCATAGTCTGTTAAACCTCCTCCTGTTCCGGTTCCTGATATTTTCTGATTACAAAATGCATACATGTGCCTTCCGTTTCCTTGCTGGTTGCCCAGATATAGCCTCCATGATCTTCAATAATTTTTCTGACGATGGAAAGGCCGATACCGCTGCCTCCCTGGGAAGAATTTCTGGAAGCATCCGTTCGGTAGAAACGCTCGAATATATTGGGCAGGTCCTTTGCCGCAATCCCTTTTCCATTATCCTCTATCTCTACCCGGATCGAATCCACTTCATCCAGAATCCGGATATCAATAACGCCGTTTTCCTTATCCAGATATTTGACGCTGTTGCCGATAATATTATTAATGACTCTTTTTAACTGCTCCGGGTCCGCAATAATCTGCGTATCCGGCGACACAAGATCCTCATAATTCAGCTGAATATTCTTGGATTCCAGATCGAGTCCGACCTCTTCCACACAATCCCCGAAATATTCCGCCACATTGATACGGTGAAAATTATAGGGTATCCGGTTATTGTCAATTCCGGAATAAATGGTCAGCTCATTGATCAGTCTGTCCATATCATTCGCCTTATTATAAATGGTCTTAATATACTTATCCATTTTCTCAGGCGTGTCGGCCACTCCGTCCATGATGCCTTCCACATAGCCCTTTACCGCGGTAATCGGCGTTTTCAGATCATGCGAAATATTGCTGATCAATTCCCGGTTCTGTTTTTCGTGTTCGAACTTTTCATCTAACGACTCCTTCAGCCGCAGCCTCATGTCCTCATAATTTCTGTATAGCTCTCCGATTTCTCCTTTTTCCTCACTGGAAAGCCGGTATTCCAGATTTCCTTCCGCAATCTGCTGCATAGCCGTATTCAGCTGATTGACCGGCGTAAAAACGCCCTTCTGTATCCACTGGGTCAGCACCATACTGGTAAAAATCAGAATCAGGATAAACGCGAGCACCATGTCGATCAGCATCTTCTGAGAAATCAGAGAACTCACCCTTGTAATAATGAAAAGGCTTCCCTGCGCTCCGTCGCGAAAAACGAAATCCAGCTGTTTTACCAGTTTTCTCATATCATTATAATAATATCCCGTCTCCGAATTGGAAAAATCCCTTCCGTACTCCGGCAGTTTTGTAAAAATACGCTCCGCCGCTTTGCTGTCACCGGCATAATAGATTTCCTGATCCTTACGGACAATGATATAGGAAGACTTATTTGCCAGCTCCTCATTGATTTTTTCGAGATACTCCTGTTCTTCTATTCTGGACGGTTCTTCTATAAGCTGTTCCCGGACCTCTTTCAGAACATCCGCCGTCATCTGATTATAATTCTCCAACGTATAGGCAAAAGAAACATAATTCCTGTCAAAAGCGCCGAACTCCTGCTCCGAATTTACCATAAAAATTCCGATTCCCATAAAAGCAACCGCAGTCAACAGAAGCGGCACAACAATAATGAATATGGAAGTAACCAATAACCGCGTTCTGAACTTCAAATAATCCAACCTTCTTTCGCAAACGTCTTTCCTGATACTAATATATCATAAATTCAACAAATAGAAATAAAACATCTGATATAATCTTATTAAAAATTTGTAAATTTTTATTTTCTATTGACTTTTCCTTTTTCTTTGTTATACTGAAATCAGTAATCATTACTGTTTTCTCGAAAATGGTTTTTCATAAATAACTGATTTGAATGGAGGAAAAATTGGCGATCAAACACAGTCGGCAACGGCAGGTAATCAAAGACTTTTTAATGACAAGACATGACCATCCGACCGCGGATGTCGTTTATACAAATGTCAGACAGGAATATCCCAATATCAGCCTTGGCACCGTATACAGGAATCTGACACTGCTTGCGGATATGGGCGAAATCACACGCCTTCGTGTGGGAGACGGCGTAGATCACTTCGATGCGGACACATCCAATCATTATCATTTCATCTGTTCCAGATGCGGACAGGTAATGGATCTGAAAATGGACAATATCGATGATATCGTAGACATTGCCGGGATGAATTTTAACGGAGAGATTCAGGGGCATATGACATATTTTTATGGAATTTGTGGAAACTGTAATGACATAGACTGAAAAATCAGAGATTTTTCAATCGCAAATCTGCGCAGAACGCCGTCAGCGGCGGCATAAAGTTCGCAGGCTGTCCGGAAGAAATTAAGATGTTACCCCAGAATCTCTTGGCACATCTTAAAATATAATGATAAAGTAAAGGAGACAAAGCTATGAAATTTGTATGTCAGGTATGTGGTTATGTTCATGAAGGAGATGCTGCTCCGGAGAAATGTCCTCAGTGTGGTGCGCCGGCTGAGAAATTTACGGCACAGAGCGGTGCTAT
>CALDLG010000024.1 GCA_937910785.1 uncultured Lachnospiraceae bacterium
TCATATCCGTTCAGAAAACCAACGATCGTCTCCGCCTGTACCCACCAGACGCGTTTCGTATCGACGACTCCCTTTTCACACTCGTTCGCAAGGGAATGCCCGTCAAACGCCGTCCGGTAAACCTGATCCGTCAGATCGAGAATGATCGGCAGCATTTTATCGGTATACGCCTTTTCTCCAAGGATATCCGTTCCCCGGCGGATCAGCCACGCCGTCTCGATATCGTGCCCGTAAGAATGCAAATCCAGAATGGAATGCATCTGCTCGTCGAAAAAGACCTCCTGTCTGTGCAGTTCCGGATTATAAACCTTCTCCGCAAAAGTGTCCAGAATCCATTGCAGCCTCTTTTTCACCTCTTCCGCATGACTGACGCGGTACAATTCCGTATAGGCTTCGAACACATGAAGCAGGGTATTCATCGTTTTATCGGCAATCACGCCGTTTTCGGACAGCTTGTCATTCCCGATCTTTACAAAGTCTCTGTCAAACGCTTCCTGATAGCCGATTTCATCCATACAGCGGCTCTCTATGATATGAAAAAGCTCCATCGCCGTATCCAGTGCGCCCTGATCGCCAGAGGCGTCATAATAAGATGCCAGCGCATAAATGGCAAAAGCCTGATTATAAGTATGTTTTGTCGTATCTTCCGGCGTTCCGTCATAATTTAATGACCAGTACACACCGCCCCTTTCCCGGTCCATGCAATACTTCTGCATGAACTCGTAGCCATGTTTGGCCTCCGCGAGAAGACTCTCATCCTTGAAAAGCAAAAAGGCGTTTGCAAAAAACCATGTAATGCGGCTGTTCAAAATACAGCCTTTTACCGCCCTCTTATCGATTTGCAGGTTCTGATCCATCCATCCGTAATAGCCGCCGAATTCTTCGTCCCGCAAAGATTTCCAAAAGGGAATGATTCCCTCCTTTAAGTGCTTTTTTATTTCTTCCACCATCATCATCGTCTTTTTCATCCTTCCGCTTTTTATTCTTCGACCACTTTTCTGACCGGCGGAATCCCGTTTCCTTCCACCAGCGCTTTCCTGGCCAGCCTGTCCGCTTCTTCGTTATACCTGTTTCCCGTATGGGCTGCAATTTTCTGAAATGTAATCCGAAGCCTTCTGCCATGCTCCTGCATAAACCGGGCATATTTCCGGGTCAGGTCGTTTTTCGCCCTCCATTGTCCGGTGGCCCACATTTCGATGCCCATATAATCATAGCAGATTCTGACCGCCGAATATCCGTTTTTATCACACCATTTTACGGCGAACATCGCTCCCAGCATTTCTCCCGTGACATTCCGCAGCGCCACGGATTCCGGATTATTTCCGTTTCCGGACTCCCGGACAATTTCACCGTCCGGCCTGATCATCACACAGCCAAAAGCGTATTTGCCAATTTCCGCGTCAAAGCTGCCGTCCACATACGCGATCAGCTGCCCCGGCTCCCCCTTTTCTTCCGAAAAAGCATCCGCCACTTCTTCCTTTATACCGGACAAATACTCCCTCGCTTCTTTTTCCGTCGGGAACTTATACTCCGCACCCGGATACCCGTCCACCGATGCCCGGCATTCGTCCCAAGACTTAAAAACACCTGTTATTTTTCCTTTTTTTACGGCATATACTTTTTTTCCCGCCATGCATTCTCCCATCTGACCGCTCTGCGCTTCTACATCTGTAACTGCCGGAGCCTGTAAAACTCACCTTTCTTTTCCATCAGCTCCTCATAGGTTCCGTATTCCCGCAGTCCGCCTTTTCCAATCACCGCAATATGATCGGCATTCCGGATCGTCGAAAGCCTGTGCGCCACGATCAGCGTGGTCCGGTCCTTCACCAGTCGTTCCGTCGCCGTCTGAATCTTTTCCTCGGAAATGCTGTCGAGTGCCGACGTCGCCTCGTCCAGAATCAGCACCTTCGGATCTCTGATAAAGGCTCTTGCGATGGAAATCCGCTGTCTCTGCCCGCCGGACAGATTTCCTCCGCGCTCCGTAACCATCGTTTCCACACCATCCGGCATCTGACCGATCACCTCTTCCAGATTGGCCGCCCGGATAATCTCCGTCAGCTTTTCATCGGAAATATCCTCTTTGCCGTATGTAATGTTCTCACGAATGGTACCGGAAAAAAGTATCGGCGTCTGCGGTACCACCGCCAGATTGGAACGGAAGCTCTTCAGATTGATACCTTCCATATCCTGACCGTCGATCAGCACCCGCCCCTCCGTTGCATGCAGAAAACCGATTACCATATTCAGAATCGTCGTTTTACCTGCGCCGGATTCCCCGACGAAGGCCACCGTTTCGCCCTCTTTGATCTTCAGGTTCAGATGCTCAAATACCGGCGCGTCCCCCTTCGGATACCGGAATCCGGTATCTTCAAAAGTAATTTCGCCCCGGATGGCAGAGAGTTTCTTCTTATTATGATAGTCCTCCACATCATGACAAAGCATCACGTCTCCGATAGAATCCACGGACTCCAGTCCTTTCGCAATCGTTGGGAGCAGCGTGATGATGGAGGATACCTGCGCGATGATGGAAGCAAAATACGTCTGATACATGACCACTTCGCCCACGCTGATTTTGCCCTGACTGGCCAGATAGCCGGTAAAGCCAAGACATAAAACCTGAAAAATCTGAAAAGCCGCCCAGCTGATCGACGAAAAGTAGGACTGCACCATATCCAGGCACAATCCGGAACTCGCCACATGATAAAGCTGATGCGCCATCTTATGCGTTTCCTTTTCCTCCAGCGCATGCGCTCTCGTAACAGGAATCATCTCGATCATTTCCATGACATGAACGGAAGTCTCCTCCATATCCTTCCGGAACACCCGGTTATACCGTTTGATTCTGCCCTTAAAAGCCACCATGATGCAGACCGCAACCGGTATTGTTGCCAGAAAAAAGAAGAAGACGGTCATGCTCTTTGTCACCACAACTCCGAAAGAAACGGCTATGTTCATGATAATGCTGAGCACCGAAATAAAGGTCTGCTTGGACAGTGTCTCGATCTGCTCCACATCCCGCATGATCTTGGACTGTAATCTCCCGGACTGCATCTCGGTATGATAGCTGATCGACAGCTGCTGCAGACGGCGCACGAGGGAGCAGCGAAGATCGCGCTCCACATTCCGGATCGCCCGCGCATAAAACAGCGTATAAAAATAGTTGGTCAGAACATTCTGCGCGATGAGCACAGCCATTATCATGACCTGAATCATGATTTTCCTGCCCGCATCCTCTCCCCGGCCCGTCGCGATATTCACGATATTGGCCGTCACAATCGGCAGAACCCACGCCGGAGAATGCTTGATGGCAAAAAAGAGGATGGACAGGCAGAGCTCCAGATAATGTCCCTTATAGATGCCGACCAGCGTTCTCAGCGAATGGTTTTTATTCCTCTTAAAAGTTTCTAACAGCTTCCGCTCCGTCTCATCCAGATCGGTATCCGGATGCAGACCGTACTGTGCCCCGTTCTTTCCCTGTTTTTCCGTTTCCTGTCGGAAACAGCTCTGTTCGTTTTCAGACCGTTCTTCTGTCTTTCTCGTATCTCTGGTCATTCCCGGTTCCTCTCCGTCCGCTTTGGCAGCTCTCCGCCACACCGCCGTCTGCTTTTTCAGCATCTCTTCCTTATCATCTTACGCCGAAAACTGCGCCATGTAAAGCTGATAGTAAACGCCCTTTTTCGCAAGCAGTTCCTGCGCGTTTCCTTCTTCCACGATATGACCGTCATCCACTACAAAAATGCGGTCCGCATGCTGAATCGTGGAAAGTCTGTGGGCAATGACGAAGGAGGTCCTTCCCTTCAAAAGGTTTTCGATGCCGCGCTGTACCAGAATTTCCGTTTTCGTATCGATACTGGAGGTCGCCTCGTCCAGAACGAGAATCTTCGGCATGGATACCATCGTCCTTGCAAATGCAAGAAGCTGCTTCTGTCCGATGGAAAGGCCGCCGCCCCGTTCGGAAAGCTCCGTATCATAACCCTTATCCAGTTTCATGATGAAATCGTGGGCATTAACGGCCTTTGCCGCCGCGACGATTTCCTCATCCGTGGCATCCAGTTTTCCGTAACGTATGTTGTCTTTTATCGTGCCCGAAAACAGGAAATTATCCTGTGTCATGATGCCCATCTGTCTGCGCAGGCTTTCAATGGACACCTTTTTCACATCTCTGCCGTCCACCAGCACCGTTCCCTGCTGTACGTCGTAAAAACGGCTGATCAGATTGACGATCGTGGATTTACCTGCGCCTGTCGGTCCGACAAGCGCGATGGTCTCACCCGGCTTAATCCGGAAGCTCACATCATCCAGCACCTTCACTTTATCGTCATAGGAAAAGCTCACATGATCGAATATGACTTCTCCCGTAATTTCCGGCATCTCTTCCACATCCGCTCCGTCCGCAATGGCAGGCGGCGTATCGAGTATCTCGAAAATCCGCTCCGCTCCCGCGATATTGGTGACGAGCTGGTTATAAAAATTGCTGATATTCTGAATCGGATGCCAGAACATCGACAAATAGGTGCTGAATGCGATAAACGTACCGACGGACACCTCCTCCACGCCAAGAATCACGATTCCCGTAAAATACAGAAGAATGCATCCCAGGCCCCAGGAAAAATCGATAACGGAGCCGAACGCGTCGCTCAATCTCACTGCATCGATAAAAGAGCCTCTGTGCTCACCGATCAGCTCATCAAAAGTATTCCTCGTCTCCTCCTGCGCGTGAAAGCTCTGGATAACCCGGATACCCGCCATATCCTCATGGATGAAGGCATTCAGGTTCGCGGATTTTTTCCGGAAGGTCTGCCAGCGCGGATGCGCCTTGATCTCGATAAAAACCATTCCACCGACCATAAGCGGCAGGGACAGCATGGAGGCAAAGGCGAGCTTCGGATTTTTATAAATCATGATTCCAACCACCGCCACAATCGTAAATCCGTCCGGTATGAGCGTCGTCACGCAGTTGGAAAGCACATTTTTCAGAGAGTTGATATCCCCGATAATTCTGGATAAAATCTTTCCGGTCGGCCGGCTGTCAAAAAAGTGAAAATCCAGCTTCTGGATATGGGTATACAGCTCCTGCCGTATTGTCAGCAGAATCTGGTTGCACACCTTCGCCATAATATACATCCGCAGCTTGATCACCACCACAAGAAACAGGTTCAGGATAAGCGCCACAATCAGAAGCCGGTACAATCCCTGCAGGTCGCCTGTCGCGATATGATGATCGATCGCCTCTTCCATAATCAGCGGATTCAACAGGCTGACCACCACGCCATACCCCATGATCACAAGAACCAGCACGATCTGCCACCGGTAAGCTAACAGATAAGCGAAGAGTCTTTTCAACGTATGTATTTTGCTTCGTTCCACACTCTTTTCATCATCTTTATAAGAATTGACTGCCATAGTCTACGCCTCCTTTCTTTCCGCCATATCGCCGTACTGGGCATGATATGTCTCATAGTATAATCCCTTTTGCGCAAGTAGGCTTTCGTGGGTTCCCCGCTCCGCGATGCCGCCGTCCTGCAGCACCAGAATTTCATCCGCATGACGCACTGCGCTGATACGGTGGGCAATAATGATTTTCGTCGTGTCCTTCAGCGTTTCCAGTGTTTCCTGTATCAGATGTTCCGTTTCCATATCGAGCGCGGAAGTGGAGTCATCCAGAATCAGGATCGGGTCTTTCTTGGAAAATGCGCGCGCAATGCTGATTCGCTGCTTCTGTCCGCCGGAAAGGCCCACGCCCCGTTCTCCGATAACCGTATCGTATTTCGCCTCCATCCGCTCGATAAAGCCGCTCGCCTGCGCATCGGTCGATGCCTTCCGGACCGTCTGATAATCCGTCGTGCTTTTTTTACCCAGTTTGATATTCTCATTGATGGTGTCCGAAAACAGGAATACATCCTGTGTCACGCTGCTGATATTCGTCCGGAGCTGCTCCAGAGAAAGCCGGCGGATATCCACACCGTCGATAGAGATCGTACCGCCCGTCGCGTCATACATTCGCTGCAGCAGCTGTACGATGGATGTCTTTCCGGCTCCGGTCGCTCCCATGATACCGAGCGTTTTCCCCGGCTCCAGCGTAAAGGAAATATCGTGCAGAATCTCATACTGATCCGCCTTATGAAAAGAGACGCCGTCAAAGCATACTTTTCCCTGAATTTTCTCCAGTATGACAGGCTCGTCAACTTCCCGGATGCTCGGTGTTTCCTGATAAATCTTCTTAATCTTCTTATTGGAAGCAACCGCCGAGGAAAAGCTGTTGGTCAGCCAGCCGAGCATTTCCATCGGCCATACGATGTTATTGGAATACTCCACGAACGCGGTCATTTCCCCAAGCGTCATCTCCCCGGCAATGACAAACCTTCCGCCGACCAGTATGGTCAAAATGGGCAGCAGCTTGGAAACCACCGAAAAATAAGGGTCATATTTTACAAACAGCTTCGACTGCTTCATATTCAGATCATAGTATCTTTTATTATGCGAAAGGAATTTTCCGATTTCAAACTTCTCTCTCGCAAAAGCCTTGACCGTCCTTACCCCGGCCAGATTTTCTTCCGCCACCGTATTCAGCGCGGCGTTCTCCTCGCTGATCTCCTCATAAACGGCGCCCAGCTTTTTCTCCATGACGATCGCAATCGTTCCGCAGAAAAGCATCGCCGCCGTCGGAATCAGCGCAAGCTTCCAGTTCAGCATATACATGCATACGAGCACGATGCCCGTATGATAGAATACCTCAATCAGAAGCATCCCTACGAAACCAAGCGCGTCCCAGATAATATCGATATCCTCCTTGACGCGGGCCATCAGCTCACCGGTATTGGTCCGGTCAAAAAAATCCGCGCTCAGCGACTGGATATGTACGAACAGGTCCCGGCGCATCTGTGCCGAAATTTTGGAACCAATCCGGTCAAAGGTAAATTCCTTGATATACTGGAATGTGCATCTCCCCAGACCGATGCCCAGAAATCCAAGCAGCAGATATTTCAGTTTTCCCATATTCCCACCGACGATCACATCGTCCACAACGGATTTCGTCAGCCGCGGCGCCATCATATCAAGCGTCACCGCGATCAGCAGCGAAACCACCGCCAGCAGATATGGTATTTTATTTTCCCAGATATAAGTTGATATTTTCTTCATTTTCTTATGATGTCTCCTTCTCAGCGCAAAAAAAACAGCCGCTGCCGAAATAGCCCGCGACTGTTCGTCTTATATTTCTGTCCTGTTCCAATCCATCTCCCCATCCGAATACGCCGACGCTGCCACGCCGCCCGTCACCGGTCACAGGGGTCTCTGAATGAGCCAGTCATAAACGGAGGCCATTTCCTGTCTTCTTTCTTTGTTCTGTTTTGTAATAAATCCCATCCCGGACTTTCTCATCCTATTTAACTCAAAACGTACTGACATGCTCATGACCTCCTTTCTCCAAATTCTGATTTTCTGTAACGTACTTGCTATCATAAAGGATTATCCGCTAAAAGTCAACCAGTTTTTTCTATTTTCCATCTGTTTTTTCCTTTTGCCTATTTCTCCATTTTCCAGAAAAACGCACTGTATGGCGGCAGCTCACTGCCTCCTCCGAAATCATGCTTTTCTCCGCTGATTAAATCAACCGCCATGCCGCAGCCCGCGTCGAAATGCGCCGTATAGCTTTCGCTGTCCGCATTGATGGCGACGAGAACGCGCTCGTTTTCTGACTTTCTTTCAAAAATGCACTGCCTGTTGGTCAGAACTACCGAACGGAAGGTTCCGTAATTTAACGCCTCCGAATCCTTTTTCGCCTCCGCCAGCGCATGGATAAAATCGCTCAGCTCATTCCATTCCGGTTCTTCAAAGCAGGCCCGCAGCGCCGGATCTCCTTCGCTCTTATGTGCCTTCGCCCCCCACTCACTGCCGTAGTAAACGCAGGGAATACCCGGCATGCCGAAGCAGAGCGCATAAATGAGCGGCAGATGCTTTTCGTTCGTCAGAACGCTCGCAACCCTTGTCACATCATGGTTATCCACGAAAGAAAGCATATGCTTTCCGCGATACAGTGTCCAGTTCTCCGGACCGAACTGCCGCAGCAGAGAATGTATGATCTCAAACATGTTCATGCTGTTAAAACTGGAAAACAGCCCCTTATAACACTCATAATTCGTTACGGAGTGCAGCATGCTGTCGTTCATCCACTGATTATAGTCGCCGTGCAGCGTCTCGCCAAGCAGGAAAAATTCCGGTTTCAGTCCGTCGCAGAAGCTCCTCAGCCTGCGCAGGAAATCATGGTCGAGGCAATAAGCCACATCCAGACGAAGTCCGTCAATGTCAAACTCCTCCACCCAGCCCTTTATGCTGTCAAAAATATGGCGGATCACATCTTCGTTGCGCAGATTCAGCTTCACCAGATCATAATTGCCTTCCCAGCCCTCGTACCAGAGGCCGTCGTTATAATTGGAATTGCCGTCGAAGCTGATATGAAACCAGTCCTTATACGGAGAGTCCCAGCGTTTCTGCAATACATCCTGAAAAGCCCAGAAGCCTCTGCCCACGTGATTGAATACGCCGTCCAGAACGACTCTGATGCCGTTCTCATGCAGATTCTTACAGACTGCGGCAAAATCTTCGTTAGTACCGAGCCGGCAGTCAATCTTATGATAATCTCTCGTATTATAGCCATGTGTATCGGATTCAAAGACCGGAGAAAAATAGACCGCATTGATGCCAAGCTTCTTCATATGCGGTATCCAGTCGTTCACTTTCCGTATCCGGGACTTTGGAACACCGTCATTCTCAAAAGGCGCCCCGCAGAACCCAAGCGGATATATCTGATAAAAAACACTTTCATAAGCCCACATTTTCTTTTCCCTCTTTTCACATTTTCTGATTGCTCACTAGAAAAGTATAACACACATCCGGGGAAATAGAAATGAAAAATTTCATCCGGATTCCAGGCGTGCGTATTTCAGGTACCTGTTCAGGCCGCGTTACAATTCCCGGCAGGCGGCACGCGGCATATTTCCTTTGGAGGCACGCTCCCGCTCCGTGAAAACCGGCAGCGGATGCTAAGCTCGTGCAGAACCTCGCTAAGCACCGGCGGTTTTCAAGGGCCTCCGCAGGAATTATGCCGCGCGCCGCCTGTCTGGAATTGTAACGCTTCACTACCCCCGTTTCAGCCTGTATAACCGGTAGCCCCCGTTCTCGGTAAAAACCTCATACCGGGCGCCGAGCTGTTCCCGCATCATTTCATTTTGGATTTCCGCGGAAGCCTTCGTTACGATCCAGACCGGCGGGGCCGTTTCCATCATCTCATAAATTTCCGCCTCAATCTGCGGGGAAAGCTGCATATAATGCTCCTGCCAGCCGCAATAGCGGCTGTACGGCATGATATTGGTTATCAGATTCCACCGAAGATGACATTCATAGCACCACACCTGACCGCGTTCCTCTTCCGGAATCGACGCCGCTGATTCCGTCACATACCGGTATTCCGTATCGTCTCCCGCCTGCCGTAGAATGGAGAGCCCGTCCGCAGCCATTCTGCGGACCGGATAGGCAAAACACAAAAACGCCGCAGCCACAAGAAACGCTCTTTTCCACCCTGCCCCGATATCCTGCCGCGTCCCAGCAAGCTGCCAGAGGCCGAACATCATGCCCGGAATCACCAGAATATAATCATGCAGCGTGCTGTTTCCCATGCCGAGCGTAATCATCATGCCCGCCGTATTGACAAGAACGAGCATCCACAATCGTTTTTTTCGTTGACCGGTCAGGACAAAAACAAATACCGTAAACAGGAGCGCCAGGATAAACAGCCCGCCGGTACCGATCGCAAAGCCTTCCGTTCCATAGATGAATCCAAACACGAAAACGGCATACAGCATGCTGCCGATTTCATCGAAGACGCCGAAGTACAGAAGCGGCGGAAGAAAAGCTGCCGCGATGCCGGCCAGAAAGGCGCCCGCATTCCACAGCAGATTCTTCCATTTCCGGTTTTGAATCAGATGAATCGCAATCGTCAGGACAATCGCACAGATCAACACGGTATTGGTGATTCTTATCAATGCCAGAATGCCGAAGCAGACGCCGTAAAGAAATCCGTTCCATGGTCTGTGTTCTTCTCTTTCTTCCATGATAAAATCAAGCGACCGGTACAAAGAGAAAAACAGAAACGGAAGGCTCCATTCTTCGGTCAGATTGCCGCCCTCTATCGTCGAGGACAGCACAATATATAACGGAAGGAAGGTAATCAGGCTTTCGATAAGGCCCACTCTCCCGAAATACTTTCTCTGAATCCTCCGGACAAGAAACAGGACGCTTCCCAGACTGACGCACTGCAGCAGGAAGATACCCATCCGGTCAGGCCAGATCAGCTGCCCCAGATACTCGATAAAAAAAAGCCAGGGCCCCTTCATGTCAAAGAAATCCCGATACGGAATATATCCCTGCTTCATGCCGGCGCCGACCAGCTGAAAAAAAGCGGAATCCCAGCCGTAAGCCCAGGGAAACAGCGGGCTCGTCAGATAAGAAAAATACAGCAGGAAGACTATCCCGCTGCCCCAGATGCACAGCATATATCCCCATTCCCGTTTTTCCATCGTTTTCATAACCCTTTCCTTTCCGCGTTTCTTAAATTTCTTCTCCTGAGATTCTTTCCCATATCCATATGCGCCCTCATCAAATACCCTGTCATGTCCCTTCCGGCGCATGTGCTTAGTGTAACATAATTATTTCCTGTTTGCCAGTAACCGGTCTCCAAAAACAACACAAAAATGTATTGACCGATACGGTATATTTTCCGCATAGAAATTTCCATTGACCAACTTATCCACATCTTTTCTGACGATTTTGTAAGAAAAGAGGCAAAAAAAAGAAAGAAATCCCCAATTTCCACATAGTTTTCCACACATGACACAAATGTCATAGAAAAATGACCCTATTTCCATGTTTTGACAATTTGAAACAAATCCGGTACAAATCAGAAAATTATCTATACATTCCGGCTGAAAACAGGATAGAATAGAAGAAGGAAAAGGAGGAATATATACGATGTTAAAAATTGGTTCTCATGTCAGCATGAGCGGCAGGGAAATGCTGCTCGCCTCCGCAAAAGAAGCGGTTTCTTATGATGCGGATACCTTTATGGTTTATACCGGCGCACCTCAGAATACAAAGCGAAAGGAGATTTCCGCCTTACAGATTGAACCCGCATGGGAATATATGAAGGCACATCAAATACAGGAATTTGTCGTGCATGCGCCCTATATTATCAATTTGGCCAATTCAGTAAATCCGGAAACCTACCAACTTGCCGTCGAATTTCTGGCTCTGGAAATAGAACGCACGAAAGCAATGAGAAGCCGGGTCCTGATCCTGCACCCCGGTTCCCATGTAGGCGCCGGCGTAAAATGCGGTATTGACCGGATTACTCAAGGACTGAATGAGGTGTTGACGGATGATTCCTGTTACATTGCTCTGGAAACAATGGCGGGAAAGGGATCGGAGATCGGGCGCAGCTTTGAAGAACTTGCCGAAATCTATGATGGCGTGATCCGTAACGATAAGCTGCGCATCTGTCTGGATCTTTGTCACTTAAATGACGCCGGATATGATGTGAAAAATGACTTCGACGGTGTCATTGACCGGTTTGATAAACTGATTGGAAAGCAAAACGCGGCAGTCATTCATATCAATGACAGCAAAAATGAATGCGGCGCAGGCAAGGATCGACATGCGAATATCGGAGAGGGAACGATCGGCCTCAAGGCCATTCGCTATGCCGTTCACCATCCCGCCTTCCCGGACCTTCCCAAAATTCTGGAGACCCCCTACATACCGTCCCCCGAAGACCCGGCTAAGAAAGTGCCTCCCTATAAAGAAGAAATCCGGATGCTGCGTCTTGAATCCGAATAGAAAGCAATACGTTCTTTACAGCCATTCATCCCAGAACCGCTCAATCCGCCTGGCCGCCTGCGATATCGTTACCACCTCATAGTTGCTCCATTCCCGCGGAAAGAGTCTCTGATAGGACGGATTTAAGAAACGCTCATCCAGCAGGGCAACGATTCCCACGTCATCCATCGTCCGGATGACGCGCCCCGCTGCCTGAAGCACTTTATTCATGCCCGGATAGCGATAGGCGAAATCGAATCCGTTCTCCCCCCATCCGTCAAAGTATTTTTTCAGTATTTCTCTCTCATTGCACACCTGCGGCAGACCGGTACCGACGATGATCGCCCCGATCAGACTGTCTTTTTTCAAATCAATGCCTTCGCTGAATATGCCTCCCAGCACGCAGAATCCGAGCAGAATCTTCTCCTCCTCTTCCTCAATCTCCATTTGAACCACTTGCGACAGATCGCAGTCCTCATTTCCGATAAAACGTCCGAGAAACTCCTCTCTGGAACGCTCATTCATATAATCTTCCTGCAAAATACACTCTATCTGCTCCTGTGCAAAATATTCCATGAAGCTTTCATATACCTGCCGCAAAAAGGCATGCGAGGGAAAGAAGACCATATAATTACCATGCCTGTTTTTCACAATCTCATAAATATAGGAAGCGATATTGTAATATTCCATCTCGCTCCGTCTCGTATATTTGCTCGTCACATCGCTACCAATATAGAGCCCTCTTTTTTCCGGTAAAAAAACGGATTTCGCGTAAACCTCATAGTCCCCCTCTCCCGCTCCAAGCAGCGTTTTATAATACCGGATCGGCAGCAGCGTGGCGGAGAACAGAATGCTGCTGCGTCCCCGCATCATACATTCCTGCAGATTTTTCGCCGGATTGACACAAAACAGCTTCAAAATAAAGCTTCCGTCCGCTTCCAGCTGGGAATAGGTCACATAGTTTTCATCCACCAGCTCATAAATACCAAGAAAATGTGAAACTTCGAAATAAAATTCCAGAATTTCCTTCCGTAACGGACTCTGTGTTTTTCCTTCTTCCTGCTCCTCCAGATAGTCCTCCATCGCGCTATTCAGCCTTCCGAGCGCCATAACGAAGGAGGCAATGGAATCTTCCACCCGATAGTCCTCACATTCCTTTTTCATGGCAAGCATTTCCTTATTACATCGTTCGAGCAGCTTTTCCAGTTTGGGCACCTGTCCTTTTACGTCTCTTTTTAGTTGCAGGAAATCTTCCTTGCGCAGAACGGCGCTGTACATCTCCCTGCCACGCTCCACCAGATTGTGCGCCTCATCGATCAAAAACAGATATTCTCCCCGGCTCCCTTCCGCAAAAAAACGCCGCAGATAGACATGCGGATCAAAAACATAATTATAATCGCAGATGACCGCATCGGAAAAAAGACTCATATCCAGACACATCTCGAATGGGCAGACCTGATACTGCCTCGCAAACTCTTCGATCTTTTCCCTGTGAAAGCTGTCTGACCGCGTCAAAAGCGCATACATGGCATCATTGATTCTGTCATAATGCCCCCTGGCATAAGGACAGGCCTCCGGATTGCACGCCATCTCTTCCAGAAAGCAGATTTTTTCCTTCGCCGTCAAAATCACCGTTTTGAACTGCAGTCCGTTATCCCGCAGCAGCTGAAAAGTCTCTTCTGCAACAGTTCTTGTGATCGTCTTCGCCGTCAGATAAAAAATTTTATCGGAAAGTCCCTCCCCAACGGCTTTTATCGCGGGAAATATGGTGGAAATCGTTTTGCCGACACCGGTTGGCGCCTCGATGAACAACTTCCTTTTATGGTAAATCGTTCTGTACACACAGGACGCCAGCTCCTTCTGTCCTTCCCGGTATTCAAACGGAAAAAGCAGCTTCCTGATAGAAGACTGCCTGACCTCCTGCCACGTAAAACTGTAATCCGCCCACTTTTTATACTGTCTCATCACCTCATCAAACCACGCCTGCAGTTCGGTAAGGGTGTATTCATGATAAAAGTAACGAATCCCGGTGCCGCTTAAATCCGCCGTATCCGCAAGATCGAGCTGGCAGTACGTCATCCTGACGCGAATTGATGTCAGACCGTTCTGCACCGCATAAATAAAAGCGTAGCATTTTGCCTGCGCCAGATGCACGGGTACGGCCTGTTTCATTTTCGCAAGATCGTGATAAGTCCCCTTGATCTCGTCAATCGTTACTTCTCCGTTTTCCGGAATGATAATGCCGTCCGCGCGGCCTTCTATTACAATATCATACCGGTCCGTCGTATACTGATAGCGCAGACCGACTTCCGCGTGATAATCCGCTCCCATCCGCTTCTGAATCATCCGGTGGATGCGCCCGCCTTCCTGCATGGCATCCGGCGAAGAAGCCCTTCGATTATCGATATCTCCGGAGCGTAAAATAAACTCCACCAGACTCCTGACCGAAATCCGAATTTCCATAAGATGTGTTTTCCTTTCGTAAGTAAAAACGTACAAACCAAAAACTCCCTACTAAGATAGTACGCTATCTTAAATAGGGAGTCAATAAAGCATCCTTAAAGCTTTCCTCTTTACACAATCTGCCTGATTGTTCCTTAGCAGGCTACCGCGAATTTCTGCAGATACTGATCGAACTCACTGTCATAACCATTGCAGGTTACCGTCAGAACCTGATCGAAATTCAACCCGAATACACCAAGTATGGATTTGGCATCTACTATGAAACTGTTGTAGGAAATATCTACATCATACAGGCACTTCGTAGCTGCTGCTACAAAATCTTTTACTTCATCCGGTCTTAACTTAATTCTGTGTTGCATCATCATAAACACCCTCCTTTTCTGGTTTATAAGACTGTTGTGGAAAACGGAAATCGTTTTCCTTGATGAGATGATTATACTCCATTCATTTCATTTGTAAAGCACGAATTATTGTCATTAAAAAACCGACAATTTCTTCAATTTTACATTCTAACCAACATTTGCCTTTTTTGATTATCTTCTTTGTCGAATCTGCCGATTATCTTTTTAAAGCTTTATCTCAAAAAAGCGCATTTTTCTCACTTTTTTACAAACTCGACCATATATTCTTGGAACCTTAAAGGAAGCATCTGCTGTTGCAGCTTCAAATTCCGTCGTTCCTCGATGGCAATTGTCCGGCAGAACATCGTAAAAAGGTCCTGAAACTGTTCTTCCTTCTCCGACATCCGCAGTTCTTCTTCCGGCTTTCGTTCCATTCCCGATACAAGATACCAGTCCTTCCCGATCGGATGTACACCGTACAGTTCCCGCTTATCATCGTATATAATGAAATTCTCCAGAGGAAGCCTGTCTGCAAAATGCGGCATCAGAAAAGACACAATATTGCAGGCCGGTCCGATTCTGGCATACAGAATCCCCTGCTCTAACTCCTGAAAGCGAAGAAATTCCATCAGACGATGAATTTCATTTCCGGCACACCTCGCCAGGCGGAAAACCGTATCCACATAGGGGTTACGGGAATTCTCCAGGACACGCCTGCCGCTCCCGTTCGTAATGCCGTCCACCACTGTCCGGTAGACTGCCTGTCCTTTTCCGGCATCTTCTGTCGCAAGCGCCCGGCAGATGCTCATATAGGTATCCGTTCCGAGACGCTTTTGTATCGTTTCCGCTACTTTTCTAGTTTTTACCGAATCGGGCAAAATATACAGATATGAAGCAAATAAGCGAAGATTTTCTTCCTCACCGATTTGTATATGAAGATGCTCATGCCCCTCCTTTAAGGCATAAGCATCATATATTCCTGTAAAAATGCCCTCGATGGAGTCTTCGCAGATCAGGTATTTTTCCTCTGTCATATGCATTTCCGTCCTTCTTTCATCCATGCGGCAAAATCCACGCTTTTCGGATTCCCGAAATCGGAATCCCCGCTTTCTCAGCTTCCTGTGCTTCAGCCTGAAATCTCCGCCGTCTCAGCTTCCTGTGCTTCAACACGAAACCTCCGCCGCCTCAGCTTCCTGCACTTCAAACCGAAACCTCCGCCGCCTCAGTTTCCTGTGCTTCAGCCTGAAATCTCCGCCGTCTCAGCTTCCTGCGAAAACAGACTCATCTGCTCATAGCGCATTCCGTCCTGCGCAAAAAGCTGCTTCTCTTTCCGGCCTGCCAGATTCTGATAAGTCAGGTTTCTGACAATATAATTTTCTTCCAGTTTGGTCGGATACATCATTTTCCCATTACACGTAATAAAATACAGAGCCCGCTTCAGCACCACGCCGATTTTCTTCAAATCTTCAAATGTCAGCCTGCCAAACCTTCTGGCTCTGACGATGCGCTGAGCGCTTTTGACGCCGATTCCCGGAACCCGGAGCAGCAGGTGATAGTCCGCCCGGTTGATCTCCACCGGGAACTGTTCCAGATGCCTGACCGCCCAATCCGCTTTCGGGTCTATCATCATATTGAAATTGGGCCGCTCCTCCGTCAGCAGTTCTTCTACGGTAAAATCATAGAACCTCAGCAGCCAGTCCGCCTGATAAAGCCGGTGCTCCCGAAGAAGCGGCGGTCCTCCCGGCAGGGCAGGCAGTTCTTTATCCTGATTGACATTGACAAAGGCGGAATAATAAACTCTTTTTAAAGAAAATTTCTGATACAGACTTTCCGCAACTGCCATGATCTGATAATCGCTTTCCGGCGTCGCGCCGATGATCATCTGTGTAGACTGCCCGGCCTCGCAGAAATGCGGTGCATGGTTATATAACACCAGTTCATTGCGGTTCTGTGTAATCCCATTCTGAATCAGCTTCATCGGCTTCAAAATCGTTTTCCGATTCTTATTGGGCGCAAGCTGCCGTAAGCTTTCCGCCGTAGGCAGCTCCAGATTGACGCTCATCCGGTCCGCCAGAAACCCCGCCTTCCGTATCAGTGCGGCATCCGCTCCCGGAATGGCCTTTACATGGATATAGCCCTGAAACCGGTGAACGGTCCGCAGCTTATAGATCGTCTGGCAGATCAGCTCCATCGTATAATCCGGACTGTACAGAATACCGGAACTCAAAAACAAACCTTCTATATAATTACGGCGGTAAAACTCCATCGTCAGTTCGCAGACTTCATCCGGCGTAAACGAAGCCCTCGGTACATCGTTGGAGCGCCTGTTCATGCAGTATTTGCAGTCAAATATGCATTCGTTTGAAAACAGTATCTTCAAAAGCGAGATACACCTTCCGTCTGCCGCAAAGCTATGGCACAATCCCGCCGCCACCGTATTCCCGATTCCCTTCCCGTCCCCTCTGTGTGAGGAACCGCTGGAACTGCACGAAACGTCATACTTGGCGGCATCCGCCAGAATCTTCAGTTTATCCGCGATCGACATCGTCGGCGCAATCCTCATCTCCATAACTCCCGCATCCTTTTCTCTTAAATAAGGAACGTATGTTCTGTTCGTATTCCTATACTAGCACATCCACTTAAATTACGCAACTATTTTTTCAAACATCTGTTCTGTTTTTCCCAATGATCAGTAAATGGAACGGCATTTTTTCAAAAAGGTTGACACCCGTCAACCATTCCTGTACAATTAATTTGTACGACACAAGTAACACTTTTGGTGGAAAGGATCTGATACGCAATGAAAAAAAATATACCGCTTCAACCCAGCGAATGGATTATCATGGAAAGACTCTGGGAACATGCTCCAAGAACGATCACTCAGTTATATCACGAATTGAAGGAAAACCCCGGCTGGAGCAAAAGCACCGTCAATACGCTTTTGGGAAGAATGGTCAGAAAAGAAATCATCTTTTTTGAGGAAGGAGACAAAGCCAGACAATATTATCCCGGAATGGACCGGGATACCGCCGCTCTTGCCGAAACGGAAAATCTGCTCGAACGGGTGTACAGGGGCTCTGTCGGTATGATGATGAGCACCCTCGTGCGCAATAACAATTTAAGCGATGACGAAATACAGAAACTGTACCATATGCTGGAAAAGGAGGCGTACAGACATGACTGATCAGCTCATTACATCGACCGTATTACTCCTGTTTCTCCTCCTGCTTTCGCTTCTTTTGGAAAAAAAGGTCAACCCCTGCCTGAAATACGCGCTTTGGCTGCTCGCCGCGGTAAAACTGCTTCTTCCGTTGCCCGCCTTTGAAAACCCGCTGAACGTTCTGAATGTCATATATGAAGCGGTTCCGGCCGACAGCCATCCGGCTCCATCCACGGAAATCATTCCGGAAACGGAAGGTTCGGACAATATACGGCCCACGATAACCTCAGACGCCATTTCGAACAGCGCAGTAGCAAAGATCCAACCGGAGGGAAAAACGCCTGACGGTTTTCACACAAATCACCCGTCTTCGGACAGAAAGCCGGATACCCTGCACATACTGTGCACCTGTATCTATATTTCGGGCATGATCGTCTGCGCCTGCATTTTCCTGTGGAGTAATCTGCGCTTTCGCAGATATCTGCGGCGGACAAGGACTCCTGCCGGAGCCTTCCGGCGCGGACTCCCTGTCTTCGAAGTCCCCGGCCTTCCCACCCCCTGTCTGTCCGGGCTCTTTACGCCTGCCATCTACCTGAACAGTAAAAGGGACTGGAACGATGAACAGCTTCCCTGTATTCTGGAGCATGAATATACCCATTTCCGGCATCTGGACCACATCTGGGCCATGGTAAGATGCCTCTGCGTGATTCTCTACTGGTATCACCCTCTTGTCTGGCTGGCCGCATACCGGTCGGCCGGCGACGGGGAACTCGCCTGCGATGCCGGAACGCTGCACAGAATCGGCCGTAAAAATGCCGTCCCTTACGGAAAGACCCTGATTGCCGCGGCACAGAACCGATCCCGGAAACAGCGGCTTTCCGTTCTCGAATGCCGGACCGGCGCGGCAGGAAGCATGAGGGAGATGCGGACAAGAATCCATCTGCTGCAAAACGCTCCCCGCACAGGCCCGGCTGCGCTGATTATCGTTCCTGTTATGTGCTTCGGTATCACGGGATGTACTTTTGGCAGCGCGGCCTCCAAATACGGCACCTCCGAAAATCTGTCCGGACTTTTACCCCCGGCGGCGGTTTCAAAGCTTTCTGCGGCATATGCATATGCGGAAATTCCGATCACGGCTCCGAATGCTCCGACAGCGTCCCCGGACGCATCTGATTCGGAATCGGTCCTGACTTCTCCGCACAATTCTCCGGACCCTGATCAGGTATGCGTCCTGATATGGCCCTCAGAACTCCGCGAATATTCGTTTTATTACTATATCCCCACAGGCGGCGCACAGGACAGACTGCAGACCCTGATGAATGATCTGACGGAAGACTGGCAGAAATTCGACAGGCCCTGGGAATTCATGAAAGAAAGCGGATATCAGATATGTTATCAGGGAAAGAACTATATGGCCTTCGACGACGGGTATCTTTTTGCGCTCGATTTTTTTCCGGAAATTGATTTTGAGCCGGAAACAGTGGCCTTTCTTCCCGCGGCGGAAATCTGTTCTTATGTGCAGCGGCTTCTGGAAGAGGAGCTAAACTACGAACGCATCGACATCACCCGGATTCACGATATTGTTTCCGCCAGACTGGATGTCTGCTCCCTTAACACCGACTGGAAGTTCTACAGTCAGACGATTACGGACAGGGAAATTCTGAAACGTTTCGAAAACTGGTTTTGCAATGCGCAGTACATTTACGGCGGCGCCGACTGCGGCAATAACAACGCCTGTCTGGAGCTGACATTTTCTGACGGAAGCGTCATAAAATTATCCATCGCAACGGACAGCTGTCCGAATTTCGGCGTAAACGGCGTCTTCTACGATTACCGGCCAACGCCGGTCTGGGATAATCGGGAATTTTTCAGATGCTTTGATGAAATTCCATGGGAATTTATCTAAATCCTTTTTCCATAACGATTCAGGTGTCGAAAGGTACTTCAAATCCTTCCCGCTTTCAGGAATTTCCGGAGCATATTGACGAATCCTTCTCACATGAATATAATACAAAATAGATTATTCAAACAGAAAAGAGGTTTCCTATGGATCATTTAATTATCCCTGAAAATTACCGCTCTGCGTTGAATCTGCACGACACCCAGATCGGCATCAAGACGGTAAAAGATTTTTTCCAGAACCTGCTCGCCGAACGCCTGCACCTGCTGCGCGTCTCGGCTCCCCTGTTCGTTGACCCGGCATCCGGTCTGAACGATAACTTAAACGGTGTGGAACGGCCGGTTGTTTTCGGCATCAAAGAACAGAACGATTCCCCCGCGGAGATCGTGCACTCTCTTGCCAAATGGAAACGTTTTGCACTGCAGAAATACGGCTTTTCCTACGGAGAAGGACTCTATACGGATATGAGCGCAATCCGCCGCGATGAACAGACCGATAACATCCACTCCATCTATGTTGACCAGTGGGACTGGGAAAAAATTATTTCCAGAGAGGAACGCACGCCGGATTTTCTGAAAGAAACGGTCCGCACCGTATACAAGGTACTGCGCAAGACCGAAAAATACATGGCGATTCGCTACGATTACATAGAAGAAATCCTGCCTCATGATATTTTCTTCATCACGACACAGGAACTGGAAGATCTGTATCCGGATGTATCGCCGAAGCAGCGTGAATACAACATCACGAAGGAAAAAGGCGCCGTCTGCATCATGCAGATCGGAGATCTGTTAGCCTCCGGCGAAAAGCATGACGGACGCGCGCCGGACTATGATGACTGGGCTTTGAATGCGGATATCGTGGTATACTATCCGGTTCTGGATATCGCTCTGGAACTGTCCTCCATGGGCATCCGCGTGGACAGGGACTCCCTGCTTTCCCAGCTTGAAAAGGCAGGCTGTCCGGAACGGGCCGAACTTCCTTTCCAGAAGGCAGTTTTAAATGACGAAGTGCCTCTGACCGTAGGCGGCGGCATCGGCCAGTCCCGCATCTGTATGTTCTTCCTGCGGAAAGCGCACATCGGCGAGGTACAGTCCTCCATGTGGCCGGAAGAAATTACAAAAGAAGCGCTGGCGCATGGGATACAGTTACTATAACAAATCGTCGCCTGACGGCGACGATTCGGAAAATGTTAGCAGAAAGGGGGCTGTCTATCCGGACAGCCCCCAATGCATCATAACTTCTCTTATCCTAATTATCCTAACCTCTGTGATTCCACCCTGTGGAATCTCAAATTTCTTCGAAGAATGCCCGTATTCCGGGGCATTCTTCCAGGTGACGATGACCTCGTCACCTTATTCTTTTACACCGCCAATCGTCAATCCCGCTACGAAATACCTCTGTAAAAACGGATACAGACAGATAATCGGCGCCATCGTCACTACGGTTGCGGCCGCGCGGATCGTCACCGGAGTAACCGCCGCACTGTTAAATTTGGCGGAATCCGCGCTTCCGCTCTGCTGCATAACGGAAGACAACAGCTTCATCAATTCATACTGCAGGGTCGTATATTCCGTCTTCATACGGTTGTACAGCATGGCATCGAACCATGAGTTCCATTGTCCCACTGCCACGAACAGGGCAACCGTCGCATATACAGGCTTACACAGCGGTGAAATAATCTTCACGAAGATCGTCATGTAGCCTGCTCCGTCCAACTGCGCGGACTCTTCCAGACTGTCCGGAAGGCCGTTCATATAAGTTCTTAACACCAGCATGTTCCATGCGCCGATCATGCCGGGTATGATGTATACCCAGAAGCTGTTCGTCAGATGAAGATTCCGATACAGCAGGAAGGTCGGTATCATACCGCCGTTCACATACATCGTAATAACCCAGAAAAGAGACAGCTGTGATTTGAACAGAAAACGCTTCCGGCTTACCACGTAAGCCAGCAGTGCATTCACAATCAGCGACGAAACCGTTCCGAGCACCGTTCTTGCCACACTGATTTTGGCTCCCGTTACCAGATTCTGCATGGAAAGAACCGTATCATAATTTTTCATGCTGAATTTTCTCGGCCAGAGGTAAATACCGCCCCGCACCGCATCAATGCCTTCGTTGAAGGAAATGGCTATGGTATTAATGACCGGATAAAGCGTAACGATTACGAAGACGACCATAAAGATGCCGATCAAAACAGATATCACTTTGTCTTCCATGGAATGTTTTACTTTTTTCATATGCTTCTTCCGCCCCCCTTCTAAAACAAACGCTCTTCGCCCGCACGTTTGGCCCATGCGTTACAGACTACAATCAGTGCAATGCTGACCGCGCTCTTAAAGATACCGGCCGCCGTACCAAGTGAGAAGTCATTCTGACTGATACCCCATTTCAGCACGTAGATATCGATCGTCTGGGATACACTCTGCACAAGGCCGTTTCCCAACAGATACTGTACCTCGAATCCGGCATTCAGCACATTTCCGACGTTCATAAGAAGCAGTATCATGACCGTCGGTTTAATTCCCGGAAGTGTAATATAACGGATTCTGGCCAGTCTTCCCGCACCGTCGATGGATGCCGCCTCATACAGACAGGGATCGATCGATGTAATCGCAGCCAGATAAATAATCGCATTCCATCCGGTTTCCTTCCAGCAGTTGGCAAACGCCACAATCGGCCAGAAATATTCCGTATGAGCAAAGAAATTGATTGCCTGATCGATCAGGCCCGCTCTCTTGAGC
>CALDLG010000025.1 GCA_937910785.1 uncultured Lachnospiraceae bacterium
CAATGCTGTGGACGGAAGTATTTATGAAGCTAATTCTATTAGCGGAGAGGCGGTGCTGAGCTTGAATATTGACGATTTTGTCTGGTATGAGCACTAAAGCCGCAGCATATTTGCAGTAACGAAAAGGGAAACTGTTTTTTAATTTTACAGTAAGTGATTTCAGAAGCATCTTTCGTATCGTAAGGAGCGCAGTCTGCGAGCAGAGGAACGGAGCCATAAATGCCCTGTGAGCATCGGTTACCCATACAATGAAAGTATTTGAAAAAAAGAGTTGATGAATTGTAGAATGAAAAATGGTATAATTAACACAGCGTAAACAGGAGGTGGTATAATTAATGCAGTATATAAAACTTGGAAATTCAGATCTGACCGTATCCCGTATCTGCATGGGATGTATGGGATTTGGAGAGGCAAATAACGGTCAGCACTCATGGACGATTGACGAGGAACATTCCCGTGAGATTATTCGCCGGGGGCTGGAATTGGGCGTTAATTTCTTTGATACCGCAATCGGTTATCAAAACGGAACCAGCGAGCAGTATCTTGGTCGGGCGCTTTTGGATTATGCGAAGCGCGAAGATGTGGTGGTTGCCACAAAATTTCTTCCCCGTACGCAGGATGAAATCGAGGCAGGGGTCAGCGGACAGCAGCATATTGAGCGGATGATAAACAAAAGCCTTGAGAACCTCGGCATGGATTATGTGGATTTATATATTTATCACATGTGGGATTATGAAACGCCGCTCCATGATATTATGGAAGGGCTGAACCATGTGGTAAAGGCCGGGAAAGCCAGATATATCGGCATATCCAATTGTTTTGCCTACCAGCTTGCGAAGGCAAATGCACTGGCGGAAAAAGAAGGCTTTGCAAAATTTGTATCCGTGCAGGGCCACTATAATCTGATTTTCCGGGAGGAAGAACGGGAAATGGCAAGGCTCTGCCGGGAGGATAACATAGCCATGACACCATACAGCGCACTGGCCGGAGGCAGACTTTCCAGACATCCGGGTGAAGTTTCCAGGCGTTTGCAGGAAGACAGCTACGCGAGGATGAAATATGACGCTACTGCCGAACAGGATGGCGTAATTATTGACAGAGTGGCGGAACTGGCCGGGCAGAGAGGCGTTTCCATGACAGAGATTTCGCTCGCATGGCTTTTAACGAAGGTGGCTTCTCCGATTGTCGGCGCAACGAAGCTCCGCCATATTGAGGGAGCGGTAAAAGCAACAGAGCTTAAATTGTCTGCAGAGGAACTTTCCTGTCTGGAAGAACCATATCTCCCGCATAAGCTGGTGGGTGTCATGGAGCAGAATACGCCGAATGCGGCAGGAGAGAATCATTAATACAACATGAAGAAGCATTGGCCGGCCATGCCACAGGCGGTGTGTGTCCGTTTGCGGTAAAAGAGGGCGTGGAAGTATATCTCGATGTGTCCCTGAAACGGTTTGTGACGATTTTTCCCGCCTGTGGCAGGTTCCAACAGAATTGAACTTACGGTAGAAGAACCGGAGCAATATTTCGGATATAAGGGATGGGTGGATGTCTGTAAAGGGTATTGATATGAAAAAAGAGCTGATTTTCCGGACGGCCGTATCCGTCATCATAATGCTTATTTTACCGTGGCTGGCGGCCGCTTTTGCAAAGGGCGATGCGGGGATGGCTGTCTGTATTCTTTTATTTTATGTGATAAATCCGCTGTACGCCTTGCTGGTCGGTTTCGCTGCGGGAAAGGATATCAGGCGTCTGTGGAGTATGCCGGTGATTCCTGCCGTATTATTTCCGGCAGGCGCATGGACCTTTTTTGCCAGAAGGGAAAGCGCGTTCCTTTTGTATGCGGCGGTTTATCTTATTTTAGGGGCGGCGGCCATGTTAGTTTCCGCGCTTATACGGATGTTTCTGCGGAACCGGAATTCGTCAGTCGTCCGATGAAGTTTTATACGGATTCTGATAATCCGGGCAGAGATATTTCTCACTCCATGCCATCATTGCCTGCAAAACAGGGATAAAGCTTTCCCCCAGCTTTGTGAGGGAATATTCTACACGAGGCGGGATTTCACGATAGACTTCCCGATGAAGGAATCCGTCATGTTCCAGTTCTCTCAGCTGTTTGGTCAGTGTGGACTGGGTAATTCCTCCAAGCCGGTGCAGCAGTTCACCGAACCGCTGCACTTTATAAAAAGAAACATACCACAGGATCAGGATCTTCCATTTCCCGCCGATGACGGACTGGCACAGGCTCATCGGGACACATCGGGCAATGGTTTCTTTTTTGTTAAATTTATTTTCGGTCATAGAAAAATGCTCCTTTCATTCCTTCTCATCTCAGGCGATTGGGAACCGTTCATTATTCGGTCAACGCCTTCCTCATCAGTATATTCCGGCGGAAGTGAAAAAACAATATAGTATGAAAAAGGATACTAATACCAAAAAAAGACAGGACTTGTCTCCATGAAATTTCAGGGGTAATGTAATGGCAGCAGAGGATATCCGATGAAAAAAGGAGGAATGAATCATGCATTACACAGGAACGATATGGAGGCCGCCTTACGAGGCCGATTCCCTGCTTTTGGAGGTTACGGCGGGCTGTACCCATCATCGATGCAAATTTTGCACGCTTTATGCGGATCTGCCTTTTCGGTTCAGAATGTCCCCGCTTGAGGATATTGAGGCGGACTTGAAAGAGGCACAGGGAATGTACCGTTATGACGGGGGGCACAAAATAACCCGGACATTTCTGACAGGGGCGAATCCGTTCGTGTTGAACTTTGACCGGCTC
>CALDLG010000026.1 GCA_937910785.1 uncultured Lachnospiraceae bacterium
CGACTTTTCCGCTGACCCGCGCAAGACCGCTTGCCGCGTGAGCCGCATTCTGTTCCGTACGAATCAGAATGGTTTTTATATCCGATTCCAGAATACTGTTATAAAATGGACAAATTGCAACGCCCGGATAACCGAATACATATTCCACCCCTTCTTCTTCCAGACACTTTACGATTGCATCCGCACCTATCATAATACTCCTCCATCCTCTTCGTTTTCTCTTAGTTCAAAAGCCTCTGTGTCAGCTTCACCGCATCCGCCGCATCCTTTGAATAGCCGTCCGCTCCGATCTCGTCCGCATATTCCTGTGTAATGACGTCGCCTCCGACAATAACTTTCGCATCCACCTGTTTTTCCTTCGCATATTGAATCACATGCTTCATCTGCTGCATGGTCGTCGTCATCAGCGCTGAAAGCGCAATTACCTGTGCCTTCTGTTCGATCGCGGTCTCAATGATTTTTTCCTTCGGAACATCCTTGCCAAGATCGATGACATGAAAGCCATAATTTTTTAACATCAGCGCGACGAGATTTTTTCCGATATCGTGAATGTCCCCCTCTACGGTGGCGATCACAACCGTGGGCATTTCCTGATCGGAATGTTCTTCCATCAAAAGAGGCTCCAGGTATTCGATGGACGCCTTCATCGCTTCCGCACTGGCAATCAGCTGGGGCAGGAAGTATTTTCCTTTATCAAAAAGCTCTCCCACTTCATTGATGCCCGGAAGAAGCACCTCATCGAGCAGCATCTTCGGCTCATACCCTTCTTCCACTGCCTGTTTCGTATCCGCGGCGATTCCATTCCGGTTTCCTTTCAGGACATCGGCGCGCAGCTTATCCAGAATCGAAACGGCGCCGGACGTCTCTTCCTTTTTCCCGGCAAGCGGGATTCCCGTTGGTTTTACCGCCGTTATCCCCATCGCTTCTCTTTTTTCCTTTACCGCCTCCATCAGGTGAATATAGCGGATATCCGCCTCCTCTTTATGCAGGAGAAGGTCAGAAGCAAAAGCAAGGCTGACGAGCAGCTCCTGAGAAGGATTGGCGATCGCCATCGTAAGGCCCGCCTGAATCGCCATCGTAAGAAAGGCAGCATTCACATAGCTCCGCTCCGGCAGTCCGAAAGAAATGTTCGACAGCCCGCAGGTCGTCGCCAGACCGTTTTCTTTACAGTAGCGGATGGTCTCAAGCGTCTCGACGGCGGCCGTTTTATTGGCCCCGACTGTCGTCACAAGTCCGTCTACAATGATATCTTCCTTCCGCATGCCAAGCGCAAGCGCACGCGCTTTTATCTTTTCAATAATTTCTGTCTTTTCCTGCAGATTTTCCGGAAGCCCTGCATCCGATAGAGGAAGCAGAATAAACATCGCTCCATATTTTTTCGCAATTGGCAGAAGCGATTCGAGCTTTCCCTTTTCGTACGAAATCGAATTGATCAGCGCCCTTCCGGGATATCGCCGAAGAGCCGCCTCTATGACATCCACATGGCTTGAATCGATGGACAGCGGCAGACTCGTCAAACCGCTCACCGTCTCGATTGCCCGCAGCATCATTGCCTTTTCGTCGATGCCGCTCATGCCCATGTTGATATCGAGAATGCCCGCTCCGCATGCTTCCTGTTCTTCCGCAAAGGCCGCAACCATCTCCATCGAGCCCTCTTTCAGCTGCGCCTGCAGTTTTTTCTTTCCGGTCGGATTTATTCTTTCTCCGACAATCATAAAAGGGTCCTCCAGCCCGAAAGCAACCGTCTTTCGTTCACTCGTCAGATAGCGGACCTTTCCCGGTTCCCTGCGCCGGATTTTTTTCTTCCCGACAGCTTCTTTTGCCGCCCGGATATAAGAAGGCGAAGTTCCGCAGCAGCCTCCGATCACAGAAGCGCCCGCTTCCACGAGGAGTTTCATGCCTTCCGCAAATTCAGATTCCTTCATGTCATAGACCGTCTGTCCATTCTCATCGAGACAGGGAAGTCCGGCGTTCGGCTTGGCAATAATCGGAACGGTCGTCACATCAGCCATTGTCCGAATGATTTTCTCCATTTTATCCGGTCCCGTGGAACAGTTTGCACCGATTGCCGCAGCGCCGAGGCTTTCCAGCACCACCGCTGCGGTCATGGCATCCGTTCCGTACAGCGTCCGCCCGTCCGATTCAAAGGTCATCGTTGCCATGACCGGCAGATCACAGGTCTCTTTCGCCGCAATGAGCGCCGCCCGCGTCTCCTGCAGACTCATCATCGTTTCAACCACCAGAAGATCGACGCCGGCTTCCGCCAGATAACCGATCTGCTCCTTATAGATATCGACCAGCTCCTCAAAATCCATCTTTCCCATCGGGGCAAGCTGTTCTCCGGTCATTGTAAGATCGCCCGCAACAAGGGCACTCGTTCCGGCGGCTTCTTTGCAGACCGCAACAAGCTCATGATTCATTTTCCGAATCTGCTCTTCCAGACCGTATTCCCGAAGCTTGATCCTGTTTGCGGAAAAAGTTGGAGCATAGAGAATATTGCTCCCGGCCTCCACGAATTCTCTCTGAAGGCCGATCAATACTTCTTTATGCTCCAATATCCATTTTTCCGGACAGACACCGGCAGGCATTCCTCTTTTCAAAAGATTGGAACCTGTCGCACCATCCAGAAAAACCGGTGTTTCTTTTATCAGATCTTTAAATTCCTGTCTGGTCATACAATGCTAATCCTCCATGTCGTCTTCTGCTCCGTTCTCCGAATCCTCTTCCGTTTTGTTCAGATAACCGCCTCCGAAGATCTTATCCTCCTCCGTATAGGTAACCCCTTCCCCCTGCGGAATTTCACCATGGAGAATGGTAATCATATACTGAATTCTGATATTGGCCCTTTCATAATATTCTCTTGCCGCCTGTTCCAGATTGGGATCAAATTCCTCTCCTTCATAGGCCATATGAAAATAGGAAACCGCTTCCGCCATATTCTCGCTCGCTTCATCGGCAAGACTGTCCGCAGCCGAAAAACGGTCCGGCACCTCAAGTTCCGCCATCCATGCCACCTCTTCGTCCAACGCGTCCAGATAGCCGAGCAGCTGTTCCACATAGCCGTCCTGACTCACGTCGATGGCATTCATATTTTCATCGTATTCCGCCATATCTTCAAAAAAGGTTTCCATATCCGCCTGATAGGCGTCTAACGATTCATCTTCTCCGCATCCTGTCAGAAACAGAGTTCCCAGCAACAGGCCGAAAACAGGCCACTTCAATGTCTTCAATCTTTTGTCCTCACCGTTCCCGTAATCATCACTTCTTTAAAAATGTACCACAAACCGGCCCGCAAAGCAAGTTTTTATGCTCACGATACCTCCACATCCTGTTTTCTGTGCTCCGTATGCAGTAACATGTGCGCTTTGTGAGAAAGCGGCGCCTCCAGAAATTCCTCATACATCTGCAGAATATCCGGATTCTCATGAGAAAAACGGATTTCGGC
>CALDLG010000027.1 GCA_937910785.1 uncultured Lachnospiraceae bacterium
CTCTTTTACCGCCATAATTTCCGCCGGTATTTCATTTCCAAATCCGCCAAATCTCTTTTCATCGCTGTTTAACAGCAGTTTGTATTTTTTCTTCTTCGGAACGCCGATCTGAAAACCTTCCCGCATCATCGGCGTCATATTGAGAACAAACAGAACATTATTCCTGCCTGTCGCATCTTTTCTGAAAAAGCTGTAAATACTGCGCTCCGCATCATCGGCATTCAGCCATTCAAAGCCGCCCCAGTCATTGTCGATGGAATACATCGCCGGATATTTCCGGTATATCTTCAAAAGTTCTTTTACATAATCATGCATGCCTCGGTTTAATTCTTCACCAAGCAGGAACCAGTCCAGTTCTCTTGCTTCGCTCCACTCTCTTTCCTGTCCGAAATCCTGCCCCATGAAAAGCAGTTTTTTGCCCGCATGACCGAACATATAACTGTAACCAACTCTCAGATTCGCGTATTTATCGATCGGATAACCTGGCATTTTATTCACCATGGAGCATTTCAGATGCACCACTTCGTCATGGGATAATGGGAGAATATAATTCTCGCTGCTGTTATAACTCATGGCAAAAGTCATGGAATAATGATTATTTTTACGGAAGATCGGATCTAATTTCATGTAGTCACAGAAATCATGCATCCATCCCATATTCCACTTAAAACTGAATCCCAGACCATCCTCCTCAATCCTGCCGGTGACCATGGGCCAGGCCGTAGACTCCTCCGCAATCGTTATAAATCCGGGAAAAGTTCCCAGAATAACCGAATTCATATGTTTAAAGAATTCGATTGCCTCCAGATTTTTATTCCCGCCGAATTTATTGGGAAGCCACTGCCCGTCCTGCTTACCGTAATCGAGATAAAGCATGGACGCTACCGCATCCACCCGGATTCCGTCAACATGATATTCTCTCGCCCAGAACAGTACATTTGCGATCAGAAAATTTTTTACTTCTGTTCTGCCATAGTTAAAAATCTTGGTTCCCCAGTCGGGATGTTCGCCCAGTCTTGGGTCCGGATGCTCGAAGATACATTCTCCGTCGAATCTGCCGAGTCCATGCGCATCCGTTGCAAAATGTGCGGGAACCCAGTCTAAAATAACGCCGATCTTATTCCGGTGCAGTTCATTGATCAGATACATAAAATCTTCCGGCGTGCCATGTCTGGAAGTCGGCGCATAATATCCCGTCACCTGATACCCCCAGGAGCCGTCGAAAGGATATTCCGCAATGCCCATCAGTTCGATATGCGTATACTGCATCTCTTTCAGATACTCTACGATTCTGGCCGCAAATTCCCGATAATTATAGAAACCGTCTTCCGTTCCGTCAGGATGTTTCATCCAGGAACCAATATGACATTCATAAATCGCCATAGGCTCTTTGTTATAGTCTTTCCCGTTCCTTGCCTTCATCCAGGCTTCATCCGACCAGTTAAATCCTGAAATATCAAAGGTTTTGGACGCATTGCCCGGCCGCATTTCCGTATAATTGGCAAAGGGATCAGCCTTATACAGCTTCTCACCGGACGGCGTCTGAATCAGATATTTATACATTTCATGATCGCCGACATCCGGAATAAAAATCTGGTGTATGCCCCCCGGCCCCAGTTTCGTCATCGGATGGCTTTCTTCATTCCAGTTATTAAAAGTACCAATCACATGAACGCTCGCCGCGTTTGGCGCCCACACAGCAAAAAACATGCCCTTCCGGCCGTTTTCCACCGACGGATGCGCTCCCAGTTTCTTATAAATATCATAATGGGTACCCTGCGCAAACAGATACTGATCCGCTTCCGAAATAAAAACCTGATTCTCTTCTCTTCTCTGCTCCTCTTTTTTCAGTTCTTCTTTTTTCTGCTTTCCCGTCTTTCCTGCCATAAGAAATCCCCCTGTTTCATTTAGTAATGTATAAAATCACTCTCTCGTAAAATGATCATATCATCATCATCATAACGCTTGGACAGCAGAACATCCACAAAATGCTTCGGTGTCTTCCGGTTCGCGTAATAAATCGCCTCATCGACCAGTTCTCTTACCTCCGCAAGCGTCACCTCATGATCGCTCGTCTGCATCTCGGCAATTCGTGTATGCAGTGCAAGAACGCCGAATTCATCGATCGAATACTCCATATCCTCCGCATACTGTCTGGCATAAGCGACCAGCGCCTCATTATCTAACGGCTCGATGTCTATCCGCAGATCAAAAATTTGTTGCAGCGCTTCATGCTCCGACAACAAACCGTTCATTCTCTGTTTGTTATCTTCCAGAATCAGGAACAGACCGACATTGTATTTCTCCAGCTCCCTGCGGAGCTTTGCTATCGTAGGCGCCTTCATGTCCGCTGCCTTTTCAATAATCAGCGCCCCGTTGCTGATCCTGGACAGTGTCTCCGCAATATCCTTTTTATTCAGGACCGCGCCGGAAATCTTGGCGATTTTTCCTGAGAAATTGCTGTCACTGTACTGCATTTCCCGTATCAGGCCCTTTGCCAGCGACAACGCTTCTTCTTCCTCTTCTCCTGTAATAATGACATTTCCCGTATAGGAAGCCATGCTCATATTATCCAGTGTGTGAATCAGCTGCTCGCGGGGCTTTCTGTGCTGCACGAACTGACCGAACAATTCCCTCTCCTCGTCGGTAAGTTCTCTGACCGAACGAATCTCATCCTGGCGGTTCTCCGGTTCTTCCTGAACCTCCGGTTCACTGACCTCTTCTATTTCGTCATCGATCTCTTCTTCAATCTCTTCCTCTTCCGGTTCGGCCTCTTCATATACCGGTTCCTCGATAATTTCCCTTACGACAGCCTTCGGCCCGGTTTCCTCAGATGCTGCCGGAGGTTTTGCCACTTTTACCTCAGGCTCCTCCTCTATGTCTTCCGGAAGAACTACCTTCCTGATTCCGGGCCGTTCGGACTTACCGGACTCTTTCATAATCGCCGCCACAAATGCCTTTTCCAGCTGTTCCAGAAGTCCGCTCTTCGTCGCTTCATCAAACTGCTCAAACAGACTGCCCGTATGTTCCAGAATCCGCTGCCGGACATCTTCCATACGCTTCTGTTCATTACTCTTCTTCATGGCTTCCCATTCAGCCATAATATCTTCAATGCTGAGCTGCCCGGTAATCTGCTTTTCCACCGCCCTGACATCAGTATCCGGCACAAGCAGGCGGATCTGCCCGTCATATTCCTGTGAGAGCACATGATCATATGGCGTCGGCGCAGCGCTCCTCTCCGGCTGTTCGGCTATGGACTCCGGCTTCACCTCGCTGACAACGGGCTGCTCCGCTGCCGGCTCCGGCTTTACTTCTCTGATAACCGGCTGCTCCGCTGCCGGCTCCGGCCTTACTTCTCTGATAACCGGCTGCTCCACTGCCGGCTCCGGCCTTACTTCTCTGATAACCGGCTGCTCCGCTGCCGGCTCCGGCCTTACTTCTCTGAT
>CALDLG010000028.1 GCA_937910785.1 uncultured Lachnospiraceae bacterium
CATATTAATGCCCATGCCTTTCTCTTAGCCTATGATTCTCATTTTTCCAAATCTTATGGCAACTTATAGTATAGCATTTTCAAATTTACTTGTCATCTCCTATTTTGTATCCGTTTTCCCATCCGCTTTTCCATCCGCTTTTCTTCTTTCCACCATCTCATGCAGGTGGCCGATGGCGTCACTGATACCGCCTACCTCATTGATAATGCCTTCTTCTACGGCTTCTCTGCCGACCAGCACGGTTCCCACATCCTTCGTCAGCATCCCGGTTTCCATCATCAGTTCTTCCAGCCGGGATTTGGAAATTTTACAATGTCCACAGACAAAACCCGTAATCCGGTTCTGAATTTGTTTAAAATAATCAAAAGTCTGCTGTACGCCGATCACCATACCATTCAGCCTGACCGGATGAATCACCATCGTACCCGTCGGCACGATATAGGAATAATCCGTACTGACCGCAATCGGCACACCGATGGAATGACTCCCGCCCAGTACAAGCGATACCGTCGGCTTGCTCAGAGAAGCAATCATTTCCGCGATAGCCAGCCCGGCTTCCACATCACCGCCCATGGTATTCAGTAAAATCAGGACACCGTCGATTTTCTGACTGTCCTCTATCGCCGCCAGCTGGGGCAGAATATGCTCATATTTCGTCGTCTTGGAAGAACCTCCCAGATTATCATGGCCTTCGATTTCCCCGATGATCGTTATCAGATGAATGTTATGAGCCGATTCGTTTTCATCCAATGTCAGCTGACCCGTCGATTCGATCCGTTCGTCCCTGTGTTTCTCGGCCTCAGCTTTGGAGGCTTTGCGCTCCTCTTCCTTTCCCCCCTTTTCATTCTTTTCTCTTCGACTGTCCTTTTTTTCTTCCTTATGGCTCTGCTTACCGTTTGAATAATCCTCTTCGAAATTCTTTCTGCCGTCTCTGTTATCCTTTATTTCCTTATTTTCCTGTCGGTTTCCCTGTTTATTTCCCATAGCAATAACCATGCTCCTTTCTCAGCCTGCCTTTTCTGCCGGTCTTCGCCCGGAATAAGGGCCGCCTCTGATTTTTATTCCACAAAAAAAGAGAATTACGAACTGCAATTCCCTTTTAGTCTTTGTGATATTTCGTTTTTTATTCATAAAAGGCCAAATCCGGCGGAATTTTCCGCCCCGTCAGAAAGTAACTTCTCCGTCATGCGCAATCAGGGATGCGGAAACGATATGGGGAAGCTCCATCAGTTCCGTAACAAGTTTTGCCTCTTCTTTTACCCTGACCTCTACCGCCATATCCAGATGGTCCTTTGTCAGATTTCTCGCCTGTACTTTATGAAGACTACAGTATTTTTGCACGACTTCCATAATCTTTTCCTCATTTTCATAAACGGAAGAATTGATTAACAGAATCTGAGGCGCCTTCGCAATCGGCAGCCAGTCGGCAATCAGAATTCCGACTGTCAGCACGATGGAGGCAATCACCGCAATGATGGAAAAACCGGCCCCGCACACAATACCGACGCTGATGGACCAGAACAGGAAAACAAGGTCCATCGGGTCTTTGATTGCGGTTCTGAAGCGAACGATCGACAGCGCGCCCACCATGCCAAGAGAAATGACGATGCTCGACTGAATTGTCAGAATAATAGCCGCCGTGATCACCGCCAGCGCAGGAAGGGCAATGTTAAAATTCTTATTATAAAATGCCGTCCTGTTAATCATACGGTAAAGAATAAATATGTATGCGGCGATCAGCACCGTAATAACCATACATACGATAACAGACTTCACGGACAGCCCCGAAGAGGCATATCCTTCCAAAAAAGATTTCTTTAAAATATCTACAATGCTCATATTCTGATTCCTCCATAGGTGTTATACTTTCGACACAGATAATATTTGGAAAAACTGCTCCACTGCAGAGTATCCAGCTGGATATGGTTCTTAATATAGCCGGGCAGAAATTCATCCCATTTTACCTCAAATACGGACATTCCCTTTTCCAGAACGGGCCTCCTCCGGATCTTTTCTTCCAGAAAACTGTCTAAATCATTCGAAGACTCAATGTCCTCGTCAAAGGTCACACGGACGTTTCCGTTTGCTTCCACAAAAGGATACCTCGTGTATTCCACGATAACCGCAGGACGCATGGCTTTTCCCTGCAGCTGCAAGAGAAGCTCCTGCTGTTCCTCCTCCATTCCGGAAGTGATTCTCACCGTTTTTCCGCACATCAGACTGCGGCATGTTTCCTCATCGATACGGCAGGAGCGTTTCCGGATCATCTGGCGCCGTTTGCTCTTTTTTTCCAGAAAAATATTTTCCGGATCGGCATTGTATATGCGTATCCGGTATTTATCCCGTTCTCCGACACCGTTTTCGTTCTCATAATAACAACGGTCCCCTGCCGAGTCGAAATAAAGACTTCTTACCCGGTAACAGCCGTCCTCCAGCGCATGCTCGTCTCTTTTCAGTATCGCCCCTGCACGCGCTTTTAAAACAGCATTCTGCATGCTGTTGCACAAATATTTATCTTCATGCCTGTATTTTTGTGCCGCCGCTTCTTCTATCATATGATATTCTCCACCTGCTCCGTCTTTATTCATTGCTCCGGCATCTCCTCAAATTCCACGATGCCATCGCACCGGACAGTCTCCAAAACCGCATACAGATCCGTCCTGCAGCCCGATACGGAAACATATCGGTTAGCGGATACCGCATATTCTCCGGCTATCACCTTACAGCTTCCGCCCTCTATAATAACCAGACTTCTGTCTCCATTTGACAGAATCCCGATTCCCTCACATTCCGCTTCCACCTCGCTGTCATGGATAATCACACCATCATTTCCTCTGATTCCATCCTTTTTTGCCTTCACATAGAGTCTGGTATTCACCAGCTTAAGCTGATCCTTAGTGCGCACCGCATCGGCATAATACCCGTATACCGACAGAAATCCGCCGCCGTTTATTGTCAGATCCGCATTACTGAAAACACAGGCCCTGATCTCATCGTCATATTCGGGACCGTCGCTTACGACATTTTCCGTTCCTTCTTTTACCGTGATAATGACCTTGGCGGCATTTTCAACATAAATGGCGGCTCCGTCGGCCGATTTGATTTCCACTCCATCCAGAATCAGATGAACAACCTCGTCCTCACATACACTGATCACAAGCCTTCCACGATCGAGCTTTCCGCTGAGCAGGTAAGTCCCTTCTTCACCGATGATAAGCCTGTGCCCGTCCCAGCTGCCAAATCCGCCGTTTTCCTCCGGATGCGCCAGATCGATTTCCATGGCGCCCTCCTCCGACGTATTATAATCGTGATTGGTCATTTCATACCGTTCCTGCCCGTTTGCAGCCGACGTTTCCGAATATATCGTCTGCGCTGTTCCTACCGGCATGTTAAGAACTTCCCGGCAGCCGGTCAGCATCATCGTACTCCCAATCAGACAGGCGGTCAAAACAATCTTTTTCCTCTTCAATCTTCCCATGCCCTTTCCACCTCGTTTAATCCTTTTCAAATACGGCCTGTACTTTCAGTCCGCTCTCCGACAGCACGATTTCAAGCTGTTCTTCCGTTCCCGACACATCCCCGCTCCAGCGGACGAAATGATATCCTTCGGCCGGAACCGCAGTAAGCAGAATCGGATCGCCCGCAAAATACTGTCCCGTCCATGTTTCCGTCGTAATCTCCGCCGTGTTTACATATACAACGCCCTCCGGAATCGTTTGCGTAACCGTCACGCCGGCCAGCGCCGTTTCCGGCGCGAACCGCTCTTTCAATTCCCGCACCGCCGTCGGGAAACGATTGTAAAAAAAGTCATCTATTTCTTTAAGATACTGCTCAAGATTCTCTTTCGAATAATCGGGATTTTCAAACCGTCTCCGGTCCATGATAATCTGATCCCCGTAAATTTCTTTCCAGCGCATCAGCTCTTCGTGCACGTTATCATAGGCATAGACCGTATTGGCAATATCCATAAAGGTTGTGCGAAACTGTCTTTTGAACTGTTCATTTGCCATAAGGCTCTGCAGTACCGGTTCCTGAAACAGCGCATTATTTTCTATTCCCGCTGACTCCGGATGCAGCGTATCATCCAGATCAAACAGCATCCACCGCCATTTACAGTCTCCGTAAGGTGAGTCCTCCGGTTCAATCGTTCTCCACAATGCCGTATTCGTCTGAAAAGAAACATCTCTGTTATCCACATACAGATTGATACAGCAGTAATCGATCAGACTCTGCACATCTATGCTCTCACACACCATCTCATAGACATCATCATACGACAGATCGCATTCGGTAATAAGCGCGCACATATACTCATACGCTTCCTGGGCGCTGCTTCCGCCGACCGCAGCCGCATCCGCATCCATAATCCAGACATTGCCGGCGCTGACACCATAATGATTCTGTAAATATTCTTCCTTATAGCGTTCCCGGATATCGTAGATTCCCCAATATTCCCCATTCAGGAACAGGGCCGTGGGAAACGCCTTCTGAACGGATACGTTTCTGTCATCGGTCAGACTGACCAGAAAGGCATCTCTGATATCATCCGCAACCCGCAGCTTCACCATGGAATAAAAAACATCGTCCGAAAAAAAGCCGCAGGGAAACAGCGCCTGTTCATCATAAATCGTCCGGCCGTACAGATTGAAAGATTTCTTCAGGCCGGAGCGCGTCGATTGTCCCGCAATGCGGATTCCCGCATTCTGTGTAAAGCAGTGCCGGCGTTCCCCGTCAAAAAGAGATACCGCCGCCTCGCGCTCCCACTCCCTGCCATCGTTAAATGCATTGGAAGCCATATAACGGTAATGCGTATTTCCATCCTCATCCACATAGGACTCCGCCAGTTCCCCGTTCTGCATTCCCTTCTCTTTGTATTTCTCCATCGCCGCGCCGTTTACATAAATCCCGTACTCCTCATCAAAAAAGCTGTCCGGGTCCGCCACAACGGAAAGCACGGATATCCCGCCATAACCTTCTTTTTCCTGATATCCTACAAAATACACGCCTGTAACGGTTTCACTCACCGTATTATCCTGCCCGTTATAGCTGACTGCCCGGACAATTGTTGCCTTATCCACCGGAAACGGCGGCGTATAATCTTTCGTGGGCGCCAGATCCGTTCTGGAAGCGTATACATTCTCTCCGGGACTCGCATCGTCTATGATAATCGGCTCCCGATAGGGAATGTCGTCGGCCGTCGGCTCACTGCCATCCAGTGTGTAATAAACCGTCTCTCCCTCACCGGCCAAAAGCTCCAGTGTAAAGGGCTCCTCATAAAATCCGCTTTCCACGCTGAAAACAGGTCCATCCAGTTCAGGCGAGGGCAGAATTTGGGCCTCCCCGTTGGCACTTCCGATCGTCGCCGTCATATGCTCCCAGACATCTTCCCCATCAGTCCTTCTTCCGTAACTCGTATTATAGGTAAGTAACGGAACTACGACGGAATCAACGGTTTCTCCGGTATCCTGACGACTTAAAAAGATCTCCTCCCCGCTCCCGGAAATACCAAATCCAATCCGTCCGGCATCGAAATCATCCGTTCCATCCAGCCATATGACATAATGGCCGCCGGGTGGAAGCGTTATGGCGTCCAGCGGATATTTCCACAACCGGTCCGGATCGTCAGACAAAAAATAACCGGCCAGTGAAACATCCTCCGAACCGGCATTATATAACTCGATATAGTCCGACCAGACACCATTATCATCCCTGGCCAGTGTGAAGTTTCTGCTGCATATCTCATTCAGAACAATCTGTTTTTCTTCGGAAAAAGAAGAAATTCCGGAAACCATACAAAAGAATACGGCTGTAAGAGCAAGCAGCAGACCGCACATTATTATTTTATAAAAATTCCGATTCCGCATTTTCATGAAAAACGCCCTTTATTCTTTATAAAATATCAAACTCATTGTTTTCGTCATAAAATATCAAAGTCATCATTTTCGTCAGGCTCCAGATCAAATACCATCTGCTCCTGCGCTATCTCATACTGATAATCCATCGTTCTTTTCTCGTGTTTTTTAGGCAGTGGCAGCGGATTTTCCAGAAACCGGGGTTTTTCTGCCACAGAACGTTCCTCCGGTTCCCCATCGTCCGAAAGTTCGACCGTCATCTGTTGTGAAAACGCTTCCACATTCTCCGTTACAAAGCTCTGCTGCAAACCGATGCCCGCCAGAACGCTCCACAAAAAAATCGAAAATACCTGATAAGACAGAACCCCCACCGCCGAAAGCGGTGTAGGCGCCAGAAGAAACAGCAGGCACATCCAGAAAGAAGCATTCTGCACCCTCTTTCTGTTCCAGAAAGCGGCAATCAAAAAACATGCGGCCAGGACAAGAACCATGCATTCTATCAGGGAAATTTCCGTCCGGTAAAATACATAGTCGATCGGAAGGCTGTTTTGATACAGCATAAGCCATTCCCGCAGCAGCTCTTCCGTTTCCATATAATAGCTGTAAGCATTCAAAGCGAGCAATCCCCAAAAAATCAGTCCGCCGGACAAAAGAGCCGTCAAAAAAAGCAGGACGGAACTTCCCATACTTCTTCCGCTTTTTTCTCCGCTATCCTGCTCCGATGACATTTCTCCGCCGCGAACGCCGGTAAACAAACCGAACAGCAGAATCACCAGGGTCAGGCAGACCGCATCCAGATACGTCAGAAATCCAATCGTCAGCCCCGCCAGCGCCGCTCCCAAAAAGGCTTGTCCCGTTTTGAAACAGTACCGGCAGTCGTTCCTGACATAGCCTCCGACAACAAACATTCCGGCCAGATACAGAAGAAAAAGCAGGCTTTCCGGCGTCATCGTGAGAGCCTGCCCCGCATAAACGGAAGAAACCGCAAGCATAAACATCACAATGCATGCGGGAAGCCTTCCGGCCAGACTTCTGACTGTAAAAAAGGCAAAAAGAACTGTCAGCATCTGCACCAGAATCTGAAGCCAGACGGCAGCAATGACTTTATTTCCCAGAAAAGACAAAACAAAAGACAGACACATCGTATAAAAGTAAGAAGCGCCATGTATCATCGGTTCCACAACGTTTTCCTCTTTGACCGCCGCCATCTGATAATATTGTGTCACCGTAAGATCGTCCATATTCTGCAAATACAAAAATATCCGATACAGCAGACCGATAAAAAAAATGCTGAGCACGGCAAAAACTTCCCACAGATAAATCGTCCGCCCGCTGACGGTGTACTTCTCTTTGACCAATTTAGTCAGTTTGCGAATCAGAAAGTACAAACCGGCTCCTGCCGCAAAGACTGCGGCCACGAAAAGAACCGTGCCGCAGTTCATGGCCGCATTTATTTTTTTCTGCCAGAACAATATCGCATAATTGGCAAGCATCACTCCTGTCAGGCAGGTGTAAACGGCCCAGAGAAGACAGCTCAGCCACGTTTTTTTATATATCATGTTCCTTATCCTTTGTTTTAATCGGCCTGTGCAAGCGCCTGTTCAAGATCTGCGAGAATATCGCCAATATTTTCAATGCCGACGGAAAGGCGGATCAGATCAGGCGCCACGCCTGCTTCTTTCAGCTGCTCGTCATTCATCTGCCGGTGCGTATGGCTTGCCGGATGAAGCACACAGGTCCGTGCATCCGCTACATGGGTCACAATCGCGGCCAGCTTCAGTTTATCCATCATCTCAGCAGCGGCTTTTCTTCCTCCCTTTAACCCGAAAGAGATAACCCCGCAGCTGCCATTCGGCATATATTTCCGGGCCAGCTCATAATATTTGTTGCTTCGGAGCCCAGGGTAGTTCACCCAGGCCACCTTCTCATGCGCTTCCAGATATTCCGCCGTTTTCTGCGCGTTATAACAATGTCTTTCCATACGAAGCGGCAGCGTTTCGAGTCCTACGTTCAGCAAAAACGCGTTCTGCGGCGCCTGAATGGAGCCGAGATCCCGCATAAGCTGACTCGTCGCTTTCGTTATGTATGCCGCTTTGCCAAACTTCTCCGTATAGGTAATTCCATGATAGGATTCGTCCGGCGTACAGAGTCCGGGAAACTTCTCCGGATATGCCGCCCAGTCAAAATTACCCGAATCAACAATGCAGCCTCCCACCGTCATAGCATGTCCGTCCATATATTTCGTTGTGGAATGGGTAACGATATCCGCTCCCCATACAAAGGGATTACAGTTGATCGGCGTTGCAAAGGTATTGTCAATGATGAGAGGCACCTGATGGCTGTGGGCCAGGCGCGCAAATTTCTCGATGTCCAGCACAACAAGCGCCGGATTCGCAATCGTTTCCGCCAGCACGCACTTCGTATTCCTCTGAAAAGCCCGGCTTAAAGTTTCTTCGTCGTCATCCGGGTCCACAACAGTACATTCGATTCCCATTTTTTTCATCGTGCAGGTCAGCAGATTAAATGTGCCGCCATATACCGTAGAGGATAATACCACATGATCTCCCGCCTCACAGATGTTAAAGACCGCATAGTAATTGGCCGCCTGACCGGAAGAAGTCAGCATTGCAGCCACACCGCCCTCCAGTTCACAGATCTTTGCCGCCACATAATCATTTGTCGGATTCTGCAGTCTGGTATAAAAGTATCCCGCCTCTTCCAGATCGAACAGTCTTCCCATCTGTTCGGAAGTCTCATATTTAAACGTCGTGCTCTGATAAATCGGAAGCACGCGGGGCTCTCCGTTTTTCGGCTGCCATCCCGACTGTACGCAGATGGTCTCCTTTTCGTATTGTTTCTTCACTTTCGCACCTTTCCTCTCCCGGCACTTTCCGCCTGTGCCGCCACAGAACTTCTTACTGAACTCTATTCGTCCCAGTTATGGTAAACAGCCTGCACATCATCATCATCATCCAGAAGGTCCAGTGTCTTCTGAAGATTCTTGACGGCAGTTTCATCGGTCAGTTCCACATAATTCTGCGGAATCATGGTAACTTCCGCACTCATCATGGGAATGCCTTCCTTCCTGAGCGCTTCCGCTACGGTCTCCAGATCGTCCGGCGCCGTATAGACCTCGTAGCTGTCCTCTTCCTCCGCAAAATCCTCGGCTCCCGCATCCAATGCCATCATCATCAAATCATCGGCCTCCATATCACATTCTTCTTTATCGACGATGATCAGCCCTCTTTTATCAAACATAAAAGAAACACATCCGGGGGTTCCGATGTTCCCCTGTCCCTTCGTAAAAGCGCTTCTGACATTGGCTGCCGTTCTGTTGCTGTTATCCGTCAGCGCATCGACAATGATCGCAATACCGTTCGGTCCGTAGCCTTCATAGGTCACATACCGGTATGTGACGCTGTCGCTGTCTCCGGATGCTTTCTTAATGCCTCTTTCAATCGTATCGTTCGGCATATTATTTGCCTTCGCCTTCGCAATGACCTGCGCCAGCTTAAAATTGTTATTCGGGTCCGGTCCGCCCTCTTTCACGGCTACGGCAATCTCTCTCCCGATAATGGTAAAGATTTTGCCTTTTGCCGCATCGTTTTTCTCTTTCTTATGTTTAATATTCGCAAATTTAGAATGTCCTGACATCTTTTACTCTCCTTTGTCTCTCCTGATCTTTTCAATACCTATTATCATATCATTTTTCTGTCGTATCTTCAACCGCTCCGGTATTTTTTTCTTCTTCCGTCTCCAGTTCCGTTATTTTTACAGCAAGCACGCTCTGAATCATCCGGCTCTTCACCTCCAGAATCCGGAACAGATAGCCCTGATGACTGAATTCAAATTCTTCTCCCTCTTCCGGAATATGCTCCAGTCTGGAAATAACGAAACCGTTTACGGTATCGAAATTTTCTTCCTGCAGCGATATGCCCAGCTGTTCCTCCAGCTCATCGAGCGGCATCATACCGTCAATGATATATTCGTTCTGCCCGTTCTCCTTGATATAGCTTTCCTCTTCATCATATTCGTCCTGTATCTTCCCGACAATCTCCTCCAGAATATCCTCCAGCGCAAGCAGTCCGGCGGTCTGCCCGTATTCGTCAACAACGATTGCCATCTGGATTTTTTCATTCTGCATGGTCTTTAACAAATCGTCGATCTTCCTCGTTTCGGTAATGAACAGCGGTTCTCTGAGCAGACCCTTGATTTTTCCGATTGGCTTATTCAAAAGCTTCTCATTCATCTGCATCCGCATGACATCCTTCAAATGCAGAATGCCCACAATATGGTCTATCGTATCATGGTAGACAGGGAACCGGCTGTTGTGTTCCTCCAGAATAAAGGCCGCCGCCTCCTGTAAGGTGACATTGCAGTCGATGGCTATCATGTTATTGCGGTTCACCATGACATCCTTGGCTTCTTTCTCACTGTATTCAAAGATATTCGTAATCATTTCGGCCTCGCTTGCAAGCAAAACCCCCTGCTCATGTCCCACATTAATCATGGAAATGATCTCTTCCTCCGTCACGTCCGCCGCGGCATCCAGCCCTCTGATGCCAAGCAGCTGCAGAATGCCTTTTGCCGATACGGAAACGAATCCCGTAAAAGGCGCGACGATACGTACATAATAATAAACGGGCGCGATACAGACCCGAATCCAGGCATCCGGATATCTGGATGCCGCTTTTCTCGGAATCAGCACGCCAAACGTAAGCACTATGTATAAAAGACAGATCGTAACGGCAACCGCGGTCAGAACCGCCAGAAACCTGATATGCCAGCCTGCCAGCCCGCCGATGTTATTGACTGCCATCCGGTATACGAAATAACTGAAATAGCTGTTCAGACGATACAGATATAACGCCCCAAAAAGCATATTGATCGTAACGACGCCAAGTTGTATCGCGTTCGCGTATCTTGCCGGATTATCGCTCAGATACTGCAGCCGCTTCATTTTTTTATCCGGCTCCTTCTGTGCATCTTCCTGTTCCTGCTCGTGTCTGTTCTGTATGGCGGAATGAAATCCGTACACGATCATTTCCAGAAACAGCAGAACGATAAACAAAATCACTGTTTGGGGGTTTGTGATGCCATCTTCCATTTCTAAAACCTCTCTTCCGTAGTTCTCAACCTGCGATTCAACCTATGTATTCAATTCAAGGCTGACCATCAATCCCGTATTGACTTCCTTCATAATCTCCTGATCCAGATGACAGACTCTGTCCTTTAAACGCTTTTTATCAATTGTCCTAAGCTGTTCCAACAGAATTACGGAATCTTTTACCATATCATATTTGTTGGCATTCAGCTCGATATGCGTCGGCAGCTTCGCCTTATTCATCTTGGATGTGATTGCCGCACAGATTACCGTCGGACTGTGTTTGTTTCCAACGTCATTCTGTATGATCAGAACCGGTCTTACTCCTCCCTGCTCGGAACCGATGACCGGTCTTAAATCCGCATAATAAATATCTCCTCTTCTCATATACACACTTCCTTCATTCGATCCAGCAATTCTAACTGACAGCAATAGTATTGCCAATTTCTCTGAAGGTATACAACCGGATTATCCGAAATCTTCATAATAATCTTTCGTGCTGACAATATGCCCGTTCTTTCGATATACTCTCGGAATCCTTTTGCCGAGGTTACAGGCAAATTCATAGTTAAACCGTCCGGATAAAGCGCCAAGCTCTTCCATCGTAAGCCGGTCTTCTCCGTCCGCCCCGATTAACGTCACTTCCGTTCCGTTCTCCGCTTCCGGAATTTCCTTAAGCCCCACCATAAACTGATCCATGCAGACTCTTCCGAGAATCGGAGCCCGCTTCCCACGAATCAGCACATATCCTTTATTGGAAAGCCCCCTCGGATAGCCATCCCCATAACCGACGGGAACGGTTCCGATACGCATTGTGCTGTCCGTCATATAGGTGCCGCCATAGCTTACACGCACCCCCGCTTCCAGCTCCTTGACACAGACAAGTCTGCTCTTCAACGAAAGAACCGGCCTCAGGGAAATGCTGCTTCTGCTCACTTCATCCGAAGGCCACAGGCCATACATCGTGATCCCGGCGCGCACCATATCCATATTCGCCCTTCGCAGTTCCAGAATTCCGGCGCTGTTGGAGCAATGCCTGATCGGAATCCGAAAGCCGGTTTCCGCTTCAATTCCGTTTAAAAATTGACTAAACAAGTCGATTTGTATTTCCGCCGATGTTTTGTCAGCTTCATCAGCCTTCGCAAAATGGGTGAAAATCCCTTCTATTTCAAGCATTTCAAAAGACATTGCCTTTCTCACAAAAGAAAGGCCGCTCTCATCCGGCCGAATGCCGATCCTGCTCATGCCGGTATCCACTTTTATATGGATTTTTGCCTTTTTCCCAAGCTTTTCCGCGCAGAATGCCATCTCTGCCAGCGTATCCTCCCGAAATACCGCAGTCCGAATCTCCTGCCTGATCAGTTCTTCGCAGGCATAAGGAAAGGTATATCCCAGTACAAGAATGGGCTTTTCAAGCCCTGCCTTCCGCAGAATGAAAGCTTCCTCCGCCGTCGCGACACCATAGCCGAACACATAAGGAAGCTTCTCTAACTCCCGTCCGATGGCAACGGCGCCATGCCCGTAACCGTCCGCCTTGATGATTCCCATCATCCTGGTATCCGGAGCAAGCTTTTTTTTCATTTGCTCCATATTATAGAGGACCGCATCCAGGTCCACTTCCGCATATACCCGTTGGTACTGCTCCGTCATCTCTTTCTTATACTCCTTTTTTATCCGCATGCGGCTCTTTCGCAACCCTGCTCAAAACGCCGGGAAGCCGCCTGATCATATCAGTCGCCGTCATGCCGTATTCTCCGCATTCCTCAGCCGCCAGATCTCCGGCCAGGCCATGCAGATAAACACTCATTACCGCAGCATTTTCCGCATTCGCTCCCTGTGCAAGCAGTCCTGTAACCATACCCGCCAGCACGTCTCCGGAACCCGCTGTCGCCATACCCGCATTTCCTGAGCTGTTCAGATAGATCCTCTCGTTCTCCGGTCCTGCGACAACCGTCCTCGCATCCTTACAGATCACGACGCATCCGAGTCTTTCGGCTAATTCTTTCGGATAAACCGTCAGATTTCCGGCCGCTTCCTGCACGCTGCATCCGTACAGTCTGGCAAACTCTGAAAGATGCGGGGTCACAATTACCTTTCGGAAAGAACCGGTATCCTTTTCACCGAAGAGCCTCTCCCGAAACCTGTGTGCGCCGTCCGGGGCGCGCATTTCTTCGGCCAGCAGATTCAATCCGTCGGCGTCGATTACGAGGGGAAGCCCGCTCTCCCACAGACATTGGTTCAACAGCCATACCGCTTCCCGGCCCGTTCCGATACCCGGCCCGATCAGAATGCAGTCCGCCCAGTCATGCGCCTTCTGAAACGCCGACAGAAAAGAAGCATCCGGTTCCTCCCCCTGCCAGATATCACCGTCATACACCGTAAGCATTGCTTCCGGCAGAGCCTGAAACAACACCTCTTTGTTTTGTGCCGCGGTCACGATCCGCACCATTCCCGCGCCCGTTCGGAATACACTCTCCGCCGCCATCATGGCCGCCCCGCAGATCTCCCTGCTCCCGGCGATTACAAGCACCTTTCCGAAGGTTCCCTTATTTCCGTCCGGCCTGCGGGATGGCAGACGGATATCCTCCGGCGAAGTGAAGGTATAGAATCGCGGTCGTTTACCCAGAAAACTGTGTTCATCAATTCCCATCTGTCCGCATATGATTTTACCACAACATTCTGCTCCCGGATAGAGAAACTGACCCAATTTATAAAATCCATAAGTTACCGTCAGATCTGCTTTTACCGCACAGCCCAGAATCCGTCCGGAATCGGCATGCACACCGGACGGAATGTCAATGGAACAGACAAACGCATTCTTCTGGTTGATCTCATTTACCGCATCCCGGCAGATGCCTTCGATCCGACGGGAAAGCCCGATGCCGAAAAGGGCATCGATTACTATATCATATTCACCTTCCGGAATTCTGTCAAAAGGCCGATGCCCGTACCCTTCCAGAATTTCCAGCTGCAGGGCTGTCTCCCGGCTGCACTTTGCGGCATCCCCGGTCAATACAAAATCTACCTGACAGCCCTGTAACATTAACAGCCTGCCAACCGCAAGTCCATCTCCTCCATTGTTGCCGTTTCCCGCCACGACGAGCACGCGGTAAGGCACATCGCCCATCACTTCTTCGATCTGCCGGACCGTGATAAGCGCAGCCCGCTCCATCAATACAATGGAAGGCATTTTCAAAACTTCGATTGTATTTCGGTCAAACTGCTTCATTTCCTCCTGTGTTACGAGATATTCCATACCATGCCCTTTCCTCCTGTGTTACGAAATATTCCATACCATGCTCTTTCCGCCTGGGTTATGGGATATTCCATATCCTTTCCGGACAGGATTCCTGTAAAAAGATAATCTCATACCGCCCAAAACGGGTAAAAAGCATAAATACGCCAAAATCTTTCGATTCCGGCGCATTCCTACTCTTTTTTACCCTTTCTCACACTGACCCCGGTATCCTCCGGATGATATTTCCTGTCAAAAATCTCAATCACGTCGGCCCCGAAAATGTCATGCATATAAGCATACATTTTATGGTTTGTTTCTTCCATTTCCTGTTTTCTGACAGCTTTTTTCTTGATTTCCCTGCGCATTTGCACAAGCCAGGCATCCAAATCCCTGATTTCCCTTGCATTCTCCCGAATCTTTCTATAACAAATCTCCATCGTAGCCATCATCAGCTTTCTGTTCACCTGATCGATTTCCGCCGGCAGCTTTGTTTTTTCACCCTCACAGGAACCCAGTTTCTCATTGCATTCCTTTAAAAGACGCTCGTGCTCCTCCATATCCTTTAGCAGCTTCCCATCATCCGGATTTTTTGAAAGCCCATCGGCAATCGTCAGGATTTCCTGCATCAGTTTTTTCTTGATTTTAACGATACCCTTTCCGTCCGTCGTAACCTTTCCCTGTCTTTTTACCAGTCCGTTCAGTTTCCCGGTAAGATCCCTGATCTGCTGCGTCATATCCTCCGGTCCAAGAAGCCTGTGCCACTTGTTATCCAACGTCAGGACCGGAATGCTCTTTCCCGCCAGAGCTGCCTTTAAATCATCGTTTTTGTTTGCCACTATATCATTCCCCCATTCTGCCCTTTTCCGCCCTCTATTTCCGATGAGAAGCCAGATTATAAGACAGCTTCATCAGACTGTCCAGAAGATGAACATTCTCCACCTGAATCTCCTCCGGCACATTCAAATCCACA
>CALDLG010000029.1 GCA_937910785.1 uncultured Lachnospiraceae bacterium
TGGATATCCCGGTACTTGCAACGCTGCAGGACGGAAACGCGGTTCTGATTGTCGGATTTAATGAGCTGAATATTGTGGTAATGGACCCATTGACCGGAACGGTCTATAAAAAAGGCATGAATGATTCCACGCAGTGGTTATTGGAAAACGGAAATCATTTTATCACCTATGTGCGAAAAGAGGACGATTAGGGAATTGAGATGATTCCGGAGGACGGCGCGTTATGGATTTGGGTCTCGTGACGCCGGAAAAAGACAGGCAATTCAGAACGGTTATTTTGGGAATGATATACCGGTATGGAAAGGTATGGTTTTGAAATGAAAATTGTAATTTTTGATATGGACGGCGTAATTTTTGACAGTGAACGGCTGGTACTTGACAGCTGGGAAAAGGTGGGAAAGAAATACGGAATTAAAGATGTCGGGAAAACGCTGACAGATTGTATCGGTACCAACAAAGTCAAAACGCAGATGATCGTACAGGAACATTACGGAAAAGAATTTGATTATGAGAAATACAGTAAAGAGGCTTCCTTATTGTTTCGGGAATACGTGCGTGAAAATGGCCTGCCCGTGAAAAAGGGGGTACGGGAGCTTCTACAATATCTGAAGGATGAAAATATTCCCGTAGGGCTGGCTTCCTCCACCAGACTTGCGGTGGTGGAAGAAGAGCTGCGGCAGGCCGGGTTGTATGATTATTTTCAGGTTATCGTAGGCGGTGACCAGTTAAAAAGAAGCAAACCGGAGCCTGACATTTATCTGATGGCCTGTGAAAAGATGAAGACCGCCCCCGAAAATGCCTATGCGGTTGAAGATTCTTATAACGGTATCCGCGCGGCATACGCTGCGGGCATGCATCCCGTTATGGTGCCGGATTTGCTGCCTGCAACGCAGGAAATGCGCGAAATGAGCATAGCGGTATTTGATGATCTTGATCTGGTAATGCGGTATTTTCAGTCGGAAGGATGTCTGAAATCATAATTTTCCGAGAAGATACGCATACGCATTCAGAATCGTGTTCTGACGTTTTCCGGCGATAAAGTAGAAGTCGATCTGTGTTTCGTTTTCCGTATGAAAATAAGAGCCATAGGCCGGAACATCACAGAAGATTGTCGGATTGTCGGATGCGATCAGAATTCCATAGCCGTTATCGGAAACCAGAAAAGGCAGTTCGCCCGGAATGCCGGGGGAAATATATCTGGCTGTTTTCCGAAGATTCATGCCGCTTTGCGTCTGTGTGCCCATGCCGTACAGATTTTCGGCTTTGGGCAGGTCCAGAAAAAGCCAGGTCTGATTCCGGCCGTTTGTCCCCGTTTCGATTTGGCGGCACTCTTTACCTCGTTCGGAAAGAAGCGGCTTCCGATCTCTTGTCATATAATGTATTGCACCTGTTATTTTATCTATTCGAAGACAAAGCTCATCGGTCAGCAATTCTATCGTATTTCCGGATTCCCGATACATCCATGTCTGATCAATATGGTGGACCGCAATGCAGGGGTTCGTATCCTTTGCGGGCTGCTGTCCTTTGGCAAAAGTGACCCGTACAATGGCGCTGCCAACGGGACTCAGGCGCAGTGTGCCATAGCGGCTTTGCAGATAAAGGCCGTCCGGCTGTCTGGCCGTCCAACGGACCGCAAGGTCGATTCTGGAATGTCCGGCGGGCCGGAGCTTTTCCGTTGGAGGCATGTCTCCGAAGGAAAGGACGGGCTTATTGCCGGGAACAGGATTCCGGTTTGTCTTCATATGCGGAGAGGAAGCGGTCAAAACAGCAGGCTGTCTCACAGGAATTTGAGGCGGTTTGCCGGACTCCGGCTCCGGACGATGTATATTGCTGCCGGAAACGGAGGGCTTCTGCCGGAGGCTGATGCTGTCGCCGGTCCGGGATTTCCGGATGTGCTGCCCGGCGGGGGCCTCTTTCTCGGAATGTTCGATGCGCCCGGAAGCCGGAGACCGGAACGGCAGATTTCGATCGCGGATATTGAATTCAGTAGCGTCTGTTATTTTATTCTGCGGCGGGTCTGCGATCAATCCGGTGAGATTTCCGTCATGCAAAATGCACAATTCATGAAGAGCACGCGTTGCCGCCACATAGAGAAGCTTTGCATGTCCGTCATCGACGGGGTAGTCTTTTCTGGTGGGATTCAGAATTAAAACCGCATCGAATTCCAGCCCCTTTGTATATTCGACGGGAAGAACCATTATACCGTTTCCGAAAGACATTTTTTCCGGGTTGTTTTCTATGAGACCGACATATTGTCCAAGCAGTCCTGCAGTTTCGGATGCCGACCGCTGATTGCGGCAGATGACAGCGATTGTATTAAGCCCCTTTTGCTGCCATTCTTTGCAGAGAGATGCAGCGGCTTTTATCCGATCGTTTTTGTCCGCAATATTTTGAAGCATGACGGAAACACCATGGCGCAGGACGGGTTCTGCCGGATAATGCGCAAATTGTCCGTGATGCAGGATATTCGTGGCGAAATCCGAAATTTCCACCGTATTGCGATAGCTTTTTTTCAGAATGCCGAAGCTGTCCATATCGTCTGTCAGAAGCAGGTCTGTCAGTTCCTGCCAGTCGTTGAGTCCATAGCCGAAATGGATGTTCTGGGAAATATCACCCATGATCGTATAGGTGCAGTCTTTGATGCAGAATTTTAAAACGCTGTATGCCATCATGCCAAAATCCTGCGCTTCATCGATGACGATATGGTGCGCTTCGCTGATAACCTCTGTCTCTTTCACTCTTTTATACAGATAGGCGAGGGCGGCCAGATCATAGACATCGAATTTGTCTTCCGAAACAGCCGTCTGATAGCCCTTGGCGGATTGTACGGTCAGAAAATCCCGGTAAAGCTCGAAAACAGATTTCTTCCAGACTTTTCCGCCGTACCGTCCGCGGTAGGCTTTTCGGATGGCCCTGCGTTCGTTTTCCGTATAGGAAACGCCCTTGCCGAGAAATTCCTCTTTGATTTTACTCATAAGGCGGTCGTTCAGCATATTGATTTTGCTTTGAATGGAAACAGAAGGATTCTGCCTGATATAACGTTCAATTACTTCTCCGGGAACCAGCTCCTTCAGGTCTGCCGGATTGACTCTTTGTCCCTCTGTCAGATCAAAAACGCCGGTCTTTCCGTCCCGGATGCCTTCCACAAACTGACGCGGATTCAGGTAAATGGATTCCCGCGGAATGGTTTTCCATTCCAGTTCCAGACAGTATGATTCCAAATCGCGGAACCAGCTGAGCGTTCCCTTGCAGCTGCTCCCGGCGCCCAGTCTGTCTGCCGGAATGATCTGATATTTTTTTCATCCCAGTCTTCATACAGAAGCCTTGCGAAGAGCTGCTCCATCGTCATCTGGCGGACTCCGTATACATCCAAATCAGGAAGAACACCCGTTATATAATCCAGTAAAATCCGATTGCTTCCGACGATATAGAAATCATCCGGCCGGAAACGTTCCGGATAATTATACAGAATAAAGGAAATTCGATGCATGGCCACGGTGGTTTTGCCGGAACCCGCAACCCCCTGAACGATGATATTGTGATAAGGTGATTTGCGGATGATTTCGTTTTGTTCTTTCTGAATGGTTGCAATAATCTCCCCAAGGACCGCCTGCTTGTTTTTGGCGAGATATTTTGTCAGCAGATCATCATTGGCGACGACTTCAGTGTCGAAATAATCGAGCAGGCGGCCGTCTTCTATTTCGTAAGTGCGTTTCAGCTCCAGATCGATCCTGATCCGGGTATCGTTCGGCGCCGCATAGCTGCATGGTCCCAGTCCGTTCTCATAATAAACATTGGCCACAGGGGCGCGCCAGTCTACAACCATCCAGTGAGTTTTATCTCTGGAGATGCCGCCCTTACCAATATAGAGAGATTCCCTTTTGTGGAGTTTTTCGTCCTGAAAGATGATCCGGCCGAAGTAGGGCTTGTGCATTGCCTTTTCATTGCGTAGCAGAGCGCGCTTCATATGTTCATGCAGTGTGACCGTGTTATTCAGGATTGTGAGGACCTCGGTGTCGTTATCATGATAGTGTGCCAGCATTTCATCAATATCGGCCTGCATTCTGGAAACTTCTTTACGGTAATTTGCGACATTGTCACAAACGACGGAAAGCGTCTCCGCAAGCCAGGCTTCTTCGTCCTGTCTGGACAGCCTGTCCTGTTTTTTTTCCGTTTCTTTTTGCATGTGCGTTTTCCTTTCTCCTGTTTCGGTATTCGCAATCATGATTGTAATTCTATTTTACAGAAAAGTTAAAAAAATGGTAGACTATATTTTTAAAATGTGGTAGAATACAAAATGAAGTGTGGGTAAAATCCACACTTCATTTTTTTGTGCAAATTCCGCCAAAGTTATGATATGCGGACGCAATCTGCCAATAAGAGTTTTGTGCCGCGCCTTTTGGACTCGAATTATAATAGAAACCTTCGCAGCAGCCTGCGCTTTTTATGATACCGATTTCGGGAAAATCCGTCCGGCATATTTTTCAAGAGTGAATAACAGGCCCATTCCCAGTATGCCGCAGGAAATGATTTCGCCTGCGCCTACGGTAAGAACATAAAAAAGGTAACAGTAAGTAACGGAAGCGCCATCGATCAGAAATCCATAGCCGTAGATCAGGATAAGCGGAACGACAAGGATGTTTGCAAGAATCGGCGGAACCGGAGCGAGCCATTTCCACCTTCTGAACGCGTAGGTGCCGAGCGCGCCGGCAAGGGTAGCGAGGCTTCCGAAAATAATGTCAGGAAGGATGCAGCCGGTCAGAATATTGCTGATCAGACAGCCGATCAGAAGACCGGGAACAGCGGCAGGCGTAAAATAGGGAAGGATCGTAAGCGCTTCGGAAATACGGACCTGAATTGTGTGATTCGCGAGTCCGAAGGCATTGGCAATGAATGTCAGCACGACATAGAGCGCGGCGATCATTGCGGCCTGTGCCATAATGGATACGGAAAAGGGACGGACGATTCTGACAGGAACCGTCTGGTTAAAAGATTGTTTTTTCATGTGCATTTGTCTCCTTTAGTTTTGTTTTAGGTGAGGAAGGTCTCGAACTCACCGGTATATTGATTGAAACTCCGCGTATTTATGGGAGTTCAGCGTTTCTTAGTATAGCACGATAGTTGTAGAAAAGCAAGAAAGAAAAAGATTTTCTCAGGCAGCGTTTTCGAAATGCCTGAGAAAATCTTCTTCATTTTATAATAAGGTAATCAACCAGATAATAAACGCAATCCCTGCAAGAAATACAAACGCGACGGAGAGCGCTGCGCCAAGAGCTACGCCCATATAGCCCAATCTTTCTTTCCAGGTAAAGGGTGCGTCCTCCCAGGGATTTTGCTCTTTTTCATTGTTGTCGGGATATTTGCTCCCGGCCTGAGAAGAACGCGAACGCCTGCCGAATAATCCGGTACTTTCCAGTCCGCTCATATCGGCTACGGTGCGTCCGTCATCTTCAAAACTGTCCCGGCGGTTCATACATCACCATATAAGTGACACACGACATAATGGCCGGGTTCAACTTCTTTCTGTTCCGGTGCAATCTTTTTACATTTTTCCATACAGTTTGCACATCGGGTATGAAATTTGCATCCCGTCGGCGGATTAGCCGGGGACGGAATTGTTCCTTCCAGCACGATACGATTCATTTTCGCATCAGGGTCCGGAACGGGAATCGCAGAGAACAATGCTTTCGTATAAGGATGCAGCGGATTTTTAAAAATATCCTTTGTCTCCCCGTATTCCACCAGATTCCCCAGATACATAACGCCTACCGTATCGGAGATATGCTCTACGACGCTTAAATCATGGGAAATAAATAAATAGGTCAGTTTATACTGTTCCTGTAAATCCTTTAACAGATTGATAATCTGTGCCTGAATCGACACATCCAACGCCGATACCGGTTCATCGCAGACTACAAATTCAGGATTCAGGGCAAGCGCACGGGCAATGCAGATACGCTGTCTCTGACCGCCGGAAAATTCATGCGGATAACGGTCTTTATGAAAGGGCTGCAGGCCGCAGTTATCCATGACTTTATCGATATAATCGTCAAATTCCCCTTTGCTTACGAGTCCATGCTCTCTGGCCGCTTCACCGATGATCTCGCCTACCGGCAGTCTCGGCGACAGGCTGGAAAAGGGGTCCTGAAAGATGATCTGCATTTTGGTGCGTATACTGCGCATCTCTTTGTTGGAAAGGTCATAGACCTCCTGTCCGTTAAACAGCACCTGTCCGCCGGTCTTTTCTCCGGACAGGCGTAAGATCGTCCTTCCCGTCGTCGTTTTCCCGCATCCGGACTCTCCCACGAGTCCCATGGTCGTTCCGCGTTTGAGATTAAAGGTAACGCCGTCCACCGCTTTCACATATCCTACCGTTTTGGAAACCAGACCGCCCTTGATCGGAAAATACTTTTTCAGGGCATTGACCATCAGGATATACTGTGGATCGTAAGTAACGGGGATATACTCATTTGCAGTCTTCAAGTTTGTATCAGACATTATTTCTCCCCCTTTCTATCATAAAAACGATAACAGCTGACTTTGTGCGTTGGAGACAGGCTGATTTCTTCGGGGTATTTTCCCGCACAGCGCTCTACACACATTTCACAGCGGTCCTTATAATAACAGTAATCGGGCATATTTACAGGATTGGGCACCTTGCCCGGAATCGAATAAAGTCTGTCCACCTGCTTGCCAACGACCGGCTTTGATGCCATCAGGCCAATCGTATAGGGGTGAGAAGGATTGGAAAAAATTTCCCTCACTGTTCCTTTCTCCACCACGCGGCCGGCATACATAACGACAACATAGTCAGCCATCTCCGCAATTACGCCCAAATCATGGGTGATCAGCATAATGGAAGAATTGATCTTATTTTTCAGGTTCCGGAGCAGGTCAAGGATCTGAGCCTGTATCGTTACATCCAGCGCCGTTGTCGGTTCATCCGCTATGATGAGCCTCGGATTGCATGCAAGAGCGATTGCGATCATAATACGCTGACGCATACCGCCGGAAAGCTCATGGGGATACATTCGGTATACGCCTTCGCTGTTGGCGATTCCCACCATTTTCAATAATTCAATGGTGCGCGCCCTGATATTTTCTTTGGTTTTTCCTTCCCCGTTATGCAGCGCGATTACTTCATCCACCTGTTCCCCGATTCGAAATACCGGGTTTAAGCTTGTCATAGGCTCCTGAAAAATCATGGAAACATAATTTCCACGCAGAGTCATCATCTTTTCATTGGGCGTTTTTGCAATATTGTAAGCTTTGCCATCACCCAGATTGAGACGAATCTCGCCTTCCACGATCTGTCCCTGCGGACGCTGGATCAGCTGCATCAGAGAAAGACTGGTAACAGACTTTCCGCAGCCCGATTCCCCTACCACGCCGACCGTTCTGCCGATGGGCACTTCAAAGGTAACGCCGTCCACGGATTTGACCGTACCGGCATCCGTAAAGAAATAGGTATGAAGATTGTCGAATTCCACCGCGTTATTGGCGTCATGCATAGTCGTTGCATATTCGGATTCGGGTACGTTTTTCCGCTTGCGCGCTTTTTCATACTGATTGGTAATACGTCGGTTTTCTCTGGAAATCTTACGGGATTCTTTCGCGGTAAGATATCCTTCCGGTTTATTCTTAGCCATAGTCATTCCCCTCCTTAACGTTTCATTCTGGGGTCAAAAGCGTCTCGCAGACCGTCGCCCACGAAATTAAATCCCAGAACAGCAATCAACAGACAGACGCCTGCCGGAATCCAGATAAACCAGTAAGTTGTCAAAACATAGGAGTTGTTTACATCGTTAATGATATTTCCCCAGGACGCAAACGGGAATTTTACGCCAAGTCCCAGAAACGATAAAGTTGCCTCCGTCAGCATGACAGAGCCCAGGTTCATCGTACAGGTAACGATCAGCTGAGGAATTACATTCGGGATCAGATGCTTAAATATCCGGCGTGAAACGCGAATGCCGCAGGCTTCGGCCGCCGTCATGAATTCCTGCTCGCGCAGGGAAAGTATCTGTCCGCGGACAAGACGTGCAATGCCCGGCCATCCCAGAAAGCCCAGAATCAGCATCAGATAAAGCATACGAAGCTGCGGGTCCACACGCATGCCGTCCATTGCCGCGCCCAGTATAATAACAAGCGGTAATGAAGGGATACAATAGAAGATATCCACGATACGCATGATCAGGTTATCCACCCATTTGCCGAAATATCCTGAAACGCCTCCGAGGATGACGCCCAGTATCGTTTCAATGATAACGACGATAAATCCGATGATCAGAGAAACTCTTCCGCCGTACATCAGACGGGTGAGCATATCCATCCCGTTCGCATCGGTGCCGAGCGGATGCTTTGAAGAAGGCGCTTCATACTGGCTGTATACATAGGTTTTCGTCTCCTGCATAACGGACCAGACTTTGGCCGCGGCATCATAAGTAATCGTATAAGTATGTTCCGTGCCGTCCGTTTCCGTATAGGCAAATTCCGTTCCCTCATTGTCGAGAACTTCTTCCAGCCTTTCCTTAAAATCTCTGGAAATCAGAACGCCGTTTTCCTTCGACTGTACTACAAAACGGCTGATATATCCCAGAACCTCTTCTCCCTGTATGATATTTCCGTCCTCGTCCAGCGTATACTCCTGACCGTCAGCGCTAAAAGCGCCCTGTCTGTCATTGGTATACATCTGCAGTGCCGCATATTTTACGTTAAAAGGCAGATCAGCGATGCCATCCGAAGCATTGACAATATCCTTATAGGCAATGGCAATCACATCTCCATCCACCGAAACCGCGTAAAAATCCTGCCCCTCCTGCGCCAGACCATAGTTTACGTCTTTGTATTCAAACTCTGTTTTTCCCATCATCTGTGCCATCAGAAACTGTGCCTGTGCCGCGGAACCAAAATCCTGTCCTTCGGCGGAAATATATCGAAAATCCTCATTCCGCGTGACACCCACATATTCTTTTTCCAGATAAGTATAGGTATAGAACTGCTCATCTTCGCCGTAAGGCGACACCATACCGCCTACGAAGGAAAACAGAAACATTACTGCCAGCATGATAAGCCCCAGAACTGCCAGATGATTGCGGAAAAACCGCTTCATGACAAGTGCGCCGGGAGAAAGCGTCTTAACACGACGGTCATCATTTAAGGAAAACGCCTCACCGGAAGATACGTTATTCTGTTCGTTTAGTTTATTCATATCGGACATTCGTATTCCTCCTTCCTAGGCAATGCGCACGCGGGGGTCTACCACGGCATAGAGAATATCGGTTAGCAGATTGCTCGCCAGTGTCAGAACGGCGATAAAGGTCATATAGAACATGGTAAACGGAATATCGCCGATTATCATGGACTGATAAGCTGTCCATCCGATTCCCGGAATGGAAAACAAAGTCTCCGTAATCTGTGCGCCTGAAAACAGGCCCGGCAGGGAACCGCCAATAATCGTTACGAGCGGAATCAGTGTATTCCGAAAAGCGTGTTTGTAGATGACCTTTTGCTCGCTCAGGCCTTTTGCCCGTGCGGTCCGTATGTAATCGGCATTCAGGACTTCCAGCATATTCGTTCTCGTATAACGCATCAGTGCGCCGATGGACGTAATGACCAGCGTTGCAATCGGAAGAACAAGATGATGCGCCTTATCCAGAAACTGCTCCCAGGAAGACATCTGAGCAAAAGTCCGCCCTACAAGGCCCGATACATCAAACCACTGTAATTTTACGGCAAAAATCAGTTTTAACAGAGTTGCAAAGAAGAAAGGCGGTAATGAAATACCAATCAAAGCGCCTGCCGTAATTAAATAGTCCGATCTGGAATACTGTCTGGTGGCGGCAATAATACCGAGCGGTATCGCAATAAGCAGCTGCAGAATAAAAGCGACCGCACCCATAACAAATGACAACCAGATAACATCATGAAACTTCTGAATGACCGGAACCGTAAATTTCCAGCTGTCCCCAAAGTTCCCGGCGGCAAAGTCCCCCAGCCATGTAAAATATCCGGCGATAATACTCTTATCCAATCCATAGGAAGCATTCAACTGTGAAATCCATTCCTCATATGGCTTCGCCCCCGGCGAAGCGGCAAGCTGCATTGCCATCGTCTCCACATAGGATGCGGGCAGGCACCGCAGAATCGTATAAATGATGAATGTCACACAGAAGAGGATGAGGATCGATGCCAGAATACGCTTAATGATATAATTACGCACAAAAAAACCCTCCTTCTCTACAAGAAAATCGCTTCGCGATTATCTGACACTGTGAAGCAATTTACTGTTATATTACAAAATTCCCTGCCCCAACGGAGCAGGGAATCTCAATTTCCTTATTTAGTTCTTCTTTTCAGTTTTTTATTTCATTTCGATGTTCTGAACTTCCTGTGTCCATGACAGATAAGGCGTCATGTCATTCGGAAGCGTTTCCGCCTTTACACGTTCCGTAGAAATCATACAGCATTCAGAACGCTGATAAACAGGAAGCTCTACGCCCCAGTCCATGATGATTTCCATAGCTGCCTTATACAGACCTTTCCGGTAAGTCTGGTCTGTGGAAAGACGTGCCGCTTCGATCAGTTCATCCAGGTCAGCGTCTTCAATCTGGTAGTAATTGGTAGAACCATCGCTGTGATACAGCTGGAACATATCCGGGTCCGTACCTGCCTGCCATGCGGCACACCACATATCCGCAACGCCTGTCTGATAAGAAGCATACAGATCATTGGCATTTGCGAGGTCATTTACCGTCAGGGTCATGCCGATGGACGAAAGTGCGTCGCTCGCATTTTTCAGGATCAGGAAAGTCGGATGGTCACCTGCGCCGCCTGCGCCGATATTTACCTGGTACTCCAGCTTTGCGCCTTCGGGAGCTGCCGTAACCTTACCGTCTTCCACCGTATAACCTGCGGCTTCCAGATAACCTAACGCCGCTTCCAGAGCTGCCGCATATCTGTCCTCTGTGGACATACCGTCTGTGTAGATAGGATCACCGTTCACGTCTACGGAATAAGCGATCTGATAGCCGTCGTCCGTAACCTGAGGCGCCGCCCAGGATGTATTGGAAATCGGATAGTTGATAACAGACGCCGTATTTCCATAATAGGAGTCGATACCTTCATCGCGGTAAGCCGAAATAACGGTTGCAATCGCTTTCCGCAGATTACGGGATTCCTCTGAAGCCGGGTCATTTCCTACTTTTACATTATTCGCCGCGAGGCCAACATAACCATAGCCGCGGTAATCGATCAGACGGGTGGTGATAACGGAGCCATCCAGATCCTCGCTGCCGTTGATATCCGCCACCTGATTTGCAATATCGGTAGAGTAACTGGGATCTGTGATATCCATCGTACCTGATGTAATACCTGTTACCTTATCCGCCTCTGCCGCTTCCATGAAATTCAGATGAGCGATCTTAGGAGCTCCCTTGAAGTAATCCGGGTTCGCATCCATATATACAACGCCGTTGGAATAGTCCTTGAAAATATAAGGACCTGCCCCCAGAGGCTTTCCTGTCTTTGCCTTCACGCCTGACAGATCGCCCTTCGGGAATCCGAAGCTGTTATTGTCATAATCGTATAAGCTTTCATCGCCATAATAATGCATCGGAGAAATCGGAAGCTGCAGCTGATAGATCAGCGTTGCATCGACCTTGGTGGAAACAACGCGCATGGAATAGTCGCCGGTACGCTGAATACCGGTAACATTCGGCGCAGATTCTCCTGTCTCGATACCTACCTGATAATCGGTATTCAGATAACTCCATATGCTGCCGCTTGCCTGCTCCGAATCAGACAACGCATTATAATCTCCTTCGTATGCTTCCAGCATAATATTAAAGAAGTCTGTAAGAGTAGCGCCCTCCGGAGTCTCAAATCCCCAGTTTGGCGTTACTGCCTCAATCGGGTCATCCGCGCTTGCATATCCTGAATTCACACAGTAATCAATGATAGACTGTGCAAATGCCTCGCCGGCTGCCGGAAGTCCTTCTTCCCAGAATGCCTTCTGGGTCGCTTCATCCCAATATGTGAAATCCGTGTTGTCCTCTCCGGCTGCGATTAACAGGCTGTAAAGAGGTTCAATACCGCTGCGGTATTCTTCAATTCCTTCTATCGAAGTGGAATACAGCGTTGTATTGCCGTCATAAGTAGGGTCAAGGACAACATACATACCGAAAATAACATCATCGATATCTGCAGTCGTTCCGTCGGTGAACTTGATGTCATCGCGAATCGTCATATCATAATAAACGGTACCGTCCGCATTCTCGGTAATCTCAATATCGGATGCCGTATAATAAGTATAGTCGGTTCCGTTGTAGGAGCGTGTCTCCCCTTCAATACCCTTTAAAATCGGGTTGCCCACGCGGTCAACCTCCAGCGTATAAACACGAACCATCTCGTCAATTGTTACATCATTTGCCGACAATGCAAAATAAGGAGAAAATTTTCCTTCCAGACCCTGCTCCACACTGGCAACCAGTGTATCATTGGCAGGTGCCGCATCGCTCGTTTCGGAATCCGTCTTCTCCGGTTCCGTCGTTTCTGTTGTTTCTGTCGATTCCGTTGCCTCGTTTGTGCCCCCCCCATTATCTGTTTCGGTGGGCGCCGGCGTATCATTTCCGCCTGAACCGCAGGCCGTCAGTGAAAACGCCATGATCGTTGACAACAGCAAAGCCAGAAATTTCTTTGCATTCTTTGTTCTCGAAAATGTGATCATTTTCAAAACCTCCCTTTCTTCATAGTTATTTCTCATATATTTTACATAGAATCCTGTTTTCCGTCAAGACAGATACTCCGCAGTTTTATCAGGTTTTCCATACCAAATTTTCATAATATTTGCATTTTTTTCCGGTTTTGCAAGACTTTATTCCGTCCAGATTTCTACAATTTTGCTGCGGCCTGCGAAGAAAGACGCAGCAATCTGTACGCCGCAGCAGACAAAACATACCAGTTTACCCTCTCCGGTTCCGCCGCGCAGCAAAAAGATCAGCAGCGACAGGGCAGTAAGCGCCGCCCCGGCAAGCGGGAGCATTGTCCGAAACCGGTACGGTTTCACACAGCGCCTATAAATATAATCCCGCAGCGGGTTGCCGCCCAATGTCATATTTCCAAGCGTATATGCAAGTGCAAAATCGGAAATCAGCCAGAGTACATACGGTATGATGACATAATAAGTATTCAGAAGACCTGCCGTCGTCACAAATCCGGGAAGAAGCGCCGAAAAAAGCATACACCCCTGAAACGACCATAATTTTATAAGAGTCCGCCGCCGCAGGGCAGGATCGGCATGCCATGTTTTTCCGACATAAACATAACCGCCGTCCTGTCCCTTTTTAAAATCATTGAGATAGCTGTCTTTCCCGCGCTTTTTCTGTGCTGCCATGTTTATGCCAGTCCCTTTAAATCAAAGGCTTCCAGCCATGCTCTCGCAGCCTCGCAGACTTCTTTCAGACAGGCTTCCTCAAAAGGATTATCCAAACCGGCATTTTGCAGGAGCTCCGTAAATAAGGCGCTGCCTCCCTGCCTCGTATATGCCATATATTTTTCCCATGCCGCGTTCCGGTCTTTCCGGATTTTCGCCCAGAACTGCAGCGCCACTGTCTGCGCAAGACAATAATCGATATAATAAAATGGTCTGTCATAAATATGGTGCTGCCGCTGCCAGCCCTCGCCGTCGGCAAAGAAAGGTATTTCACCATCCAGCTTCATCCACGGCATATAAATTCCGAGCAGTTCCTTCCAGAGCGCATGACGCTGTGCCGGCGTCATATCCGGTTTTTCAAATACGACATGCTGGAAGTGGTCCACCATCGTGCCATAAGGAATAAATGTCAGCGCGTCGGACAGATGGGTATAGTAAAATTTGCGGGTATCTTTCCCGAAGAATCCTTCCGCCCAGTTCCATGCGAAAAATTCCATCGACATGGAATGGACCTCACATGCCTCAAGAGACGGCCATACATAGGATGAAGGAATACGCTCACGGTTCATCCATGTCGCAAAAGCATGGCCGGCTTCATGTGTAACGACTTCCACATCATGCTGTGTGCCGTTGAAGTTTGCGAAAATAAAGGGCACCTCATAATCGGGAATACTCGTACAGTATCCGCCTCCCGCCTTGCCTTCCGTAGACAGAACATCCAGCAGCTCGCAATCCAGCATCATGCGGAAGAATTCGCTCGTCTCCGGACTGAGTTCATCATAAAATTTTCTGCCATGGGCCAGAATATCATCCGGTGTTCCGGCCGGCCTTGCATTGCCGGAACGGAACGCCAGCGCATTGTCCGCAAAACTCATGGGATATTCTTTTCCCAGACGATTTGCCTGTTCCTTATAAATCTCACTCGCCACCGGCACCAGATACTTCACGACAGCCGCGCGGAACTTTTCCACATCTTCCTTTGTATAGCAGTTGCGCTTCATACGGTAATAGCCAAGCTGCGTATAGCCGTCATAACCAAGCTTACGCCCCATCGTATCCCGCAGATGCACCAGCTCGTCATACAGACGGTCGAGCTCTGCCTGATGGTCCTTATACCACTGTCCTTCCGCCTTCCACGCCGCAAGACGGCGCGCATCATCCTTATCGGTCTTAAAAGGCGTGATCTGTGAAATCGTGTATACGCCGTCTTCAAAAGGAATCTGTGCCGAAGCCAGCAGTTTATTGTATTCCTGCATCAGATCATTTTCCTTCTGCATTTCTTCAATAATTTCAGGAGAAAATGTCTTCAGCTCCATTTCCGTATTCAAAAACATCATCTTTCCGTATTCCGCCTCAAATGACGTGCGGAAAGGACTGTTCAGCATGGCGAGATTCCATGCCTGCAGCTGTTCCTCAAATTCCGGGCCAAACGCGCTCCAGAATTTCACCTCGTCGTCATAAAAGGCATCGCGCGTGTCGATATCGTGCCGGATATGGGCAAGCGTGCTCTGCGTCTCAACGCGTTTTGTAACCTCTTCTTTTTCCAGAAAAACAGCCTTCGCCTCTTCGTAGCTCCCGGCGCCTTTCAGACGCTCTATGAGCTTCGCAGCCTGTTCTTTTACGTCCTGCGCATCAGGACGCGCATAGGTCATTTCAGAAAATTTCATTGTGATCGTCACTCCTTTTCCTTCTTAAAATTATTGTTACGGATATTTCCTTTTACTGGTTCATTTTACTGCCGCATTTGGGGCAGACATCGCCGGTTTTATAAACAAATCCGCAGCGATAGCAGCATTTCACATCGTGGGTTTCTTTGGCCATATATTCGAGCTTTCTGGATTCGGGCCGTTCCTGAAGATAAGCGATGAAACCATCCAGTACGGAAGCAAAGGCCTCTCGTTTTTCCGCTTCTATATGATTAGGAAGCTTTTCCTTTTTTCCGCCGGGCCCTGTTACATATACGCCTTTTCCAAATAATGCGCGTCCGGCCTGTATGCTCTGAATATCCGAAATACTGATGATACCGGAGTTTAAGAAAGTACGGTAAAAAATATGATCCGGCGTCAGCACGAAGCCTTCTTTTCCATTTTGATTCCGGGAGGCGTCGCAGACCATCAGAGGATACTCATAAGCTCCTCTTGGAACGGCATAGCCGTTGATTGCGCGAAGCATGGCTTCCCGGTGATTTTCCGCTTCCAGTTTTTCTTCTTCCTTGTACAGATCGGCCTGAACGGAAGAGCTGGCGGAAAAATCCGGCGTCCGCTTCATTTCTTCTCTCGCATTATAATAATAGAGGAATTCGCAATCCGGTATTTCTTCCTCCATATCGTTCTTTAACTTCCGCATCAGCTGGACGCACTCGTCGGTCTTGAGCCTGGTAAGGCGCCGCTGAATCATTTCCAGTGCATTCGTTTTTATTTCCGGAAGAAACATGCCCTGTTCGATTTCCTGATAAGCCTTCAGTCCATCCGCAAAAGAAAGGCTGACGATGCTCGGACAGAGCTTTTCCACTCTCGCCTCGTCCATCTGCTGAATTTTGGCATATATTTTCTGAAGGAAAGGCGCCTTGTTCTCCTCCTTATAGTCCTGAGACTGCAGCTGTTCATAGAGATTCCAGAGGGCATGTCTGTCCTTTTTCCCGCCGCGCTTTATCATGGCGGATATTTCTTCCTTTTCCGCCATGTCTTTTTTCTTATCCAGCTGTTCACGGTAGGGCGTGATATCGACACCTTCGTACTGGTTGATTTTATCCAGATATCCGGCGAGCTGTCTGCGGTCAAGATGAAGCGGCAGATGCTCGATCAGGTGCGCGACTTCCCGTTCCGCCCGGTTTATCCGAATCTGCTTTAACTTTTTCAGTGTTTCCTGTTTCAGATCATCAGGGAGCTCTTTCTTCCGGATCTCCTCCATCATGCGTCCGATTTCCGCATAGGATTTGTTTTTACTCAGCTCGATTTTCTGAGCAAGCGCATTTTCTTCTTCGCGATAGAGCTTCTCATTGATTTTCTGATTGTAAAAATTTCTTTTTTCGTCGGAAATAAACGGTTCCTTTGCGATCTGTGTTTTGAGATCGGTCAGCTGTCTGGCGGAGAGATTGTTCAGTGTTCTGACGCGGGCGTCGTATTTGGCGGTCAGTTTTTCACCAAGAACCTCCTGAACGACTTTTTTATATTGCCGATCCTTTTCGGCCTGTTCCGGATCGGCAGAAGCCTGCTGGCGGTCCAGTCTGCTCAGAACAGCCCGTAATTCTTCCGTCGTTTTGCCGGCAAGACTGTAAACGGCCAGCAGCGGATCGGGCTGCGGGTCCGAAGAACTCTTTGCCTGTGGAGCCGCCGGCGTTATTTCCGTCTGCGGGACCGCCGGCTGTTTATCCGGTTGGGGCTCTGCGGTCTTAGGCGGGGGCGTCGGCTGTTTTTCAGTGTGCAGCGATATCAGAGGCTTTTTTGCCGGCGACGCAGCATCTTTTTTCGCGGAAGATACCGTCGTCCGCGGCGCCTTCTGTCTGGTCATGCCGGAAGAAGCCTCCGTCGGTTTTCCGGAAGGCGCAGGCGATGCCGGCTGCTTTGAATGGTCCGGTCCGGCGGAAATGTCCGCGGACTCTTTGCGCTTCGGAAGTTCCCGGCGTTCCGGTGCCGGTTTTGCCTGGACGGATTCCCGATGTTCCGGTGCCGGTTGTGAGTGAACAGGTTCCCGGCGTTCCGGAGCCGGCTGCGTGCGGACGGATTCTCCGCGCTCCGGTGCCGGTTGTGTGCGGGCCGGTTCGTCCGGTTCCGGTACAGTCTGTTTTGGAACGGTTTCTTCCGGTACATCCGTATCCGGATTTTCAAATTCGTTAAAATTCGAATTGGTCGTTTTTTCGGCACGGCTGCCCAGTATCTCCAGATAGTCTTCGTAAGCGGTCCTGTCTTCATCGAATTTCAAAAGATAGACCTGGCCCTCCGAAAGCAGCCTTTTAGGGCGGGGCGTATAGAAGGAGCAGCATGTGTCACAGGCGAAGGCTCTGGCCATAAGAACCCGGCCCTCTTCCGTGTCGATCAGCAGTTCTTTGTGAACGGGGTATACACCCATATAGAGCTTCTGGCTGCATTTTGGGCACAGGTAATCTGTCAGGTAGAAGTTGTTGCCGATTCTGGACCTGGAAGCATCCTCTTCGGTCCGGCCTGATTTAAAGAAATCGGCGGATTCTTTTTTCCAGCACATATTATGCCACAGACCGATTTCATAGTCTTCTTCCTCTTCTTCCATGGAGGAATGTGTATTCTGCCCGTTTCCGGAAGAAGCCTCTCCGGACTGCTGAGCGGAGTCTGAGGTTACAAGGCTCTGGCCTTCTTTCAGTTTACCCTCTTCTTTTAACAGTCGCAGAATTGCAAGCAGCGCATCCTCATAGGTAATCTGCCTGCCGGATTTGAAGAAACGGAAACTGTCTCTGCTGATGTCCGGTTCTATCGACACGGGACGGAGCACTTCTGAGAAGAGCGTATTTAAAGAGTCATAATCCCGGTCTACTTTAAGGCCGCTGATCAGCCCCCATTTTCCGAAAACGTATAACACCATGTTCATTGTGTTATTCAGCAGATAGTCGTTTGGCAGGCTCTGCAGGCGTTCGCCTTCGGGCGGAAGCTCAATGATATTCGTATGGATTTTTCTGCTGTCAAAATTAAAAATAAGAGATCGAACATCGCCCGCGAGAATCAGGCTGTTATTCGCGATTACGATCACATCGTTCCATGTAACGGGAACCTTCATCGTCTTTATTAATTTCCCCAGAACCTTTTGTAATTCCGGATTTGCTTTCAACAATAACATGATCATCACCCTGTCATTTAAAATATGCCTTTGCGGCATTGTTCCATTGACTAAGATTTTACCATCTTTTTACGGGTTTTACTACATTTTCTTAGAGATTTTTCCAGGACCTTTCAAGGACGGCCATCAGAGGAATTCTTTTTAAGTTACGGTTGCCATGCCGCCGGAGTCGGTAGTATAATTTAACTGTTCAGATTCGTGCCGGGCGGCGTGGAGGCCGCAGGCAAAGAGAGGGAGTATGGATATGAAATATCTGATTGTTGTGGATATGCAGAAGGATTTTATCACCGGAAGTCTGGGAACAAAAGAGGCGCAGGAAATACTTCCGAAGGTGATCGAGAAGGTAAGAAATTATGACGGAAAGATTTTGTTTACGAAGGATACGCATACGGAGGATTATCTGAATACGCAGGAGGGCAGGAGACTGCCGGTGAAACATTGTATTCTCGGAGAGGACGGATGGCTTCTGGCGGAGGAGCTGGAGGAAGCGGCGGCAAAAGGCGGCTGGAAGATCTATCAGAAGCCGGCTTTCGGAAGCGTTGAGCTCGCGGCCGCGTTGAAAGCGGAAAATGACAGAGAGCCGGTGGAAGAAATTGAGCTATGCGGTTTGTGTACGGATATCTGTGTCATCTCCAACGCGTTATTGTTAAAGGCTTTTCTGCCGGAGACGCCGGTCTGTGTGGACGCGGCCTGCTGTGCGGGCGTTACCCCGCAGAGTCATGAAAATGCGCTGGAAGCGATGAAGATGTGTCAGGTAGTTGTGAGATAAAAGATGCCGGTGCGGTATTCGTGAAACGACCGAATCATGAAACGCGGCGCCGGAGGCTGAGAGAAAGGAATGGTTACCGGAATGATGAAAACACAGTTCAATGAAAGAAATATATCGATGGTTATGGATATGTACGAACTCACGATGTCAAACGGCTATTTCCGTAAAGAATATCAGGATACGGTAGCGGCGTTCGATGTTTTTTACAGAAATAACCCGGACAATGCGGGATTTGCAATTTTTGCGGGGTTGGAGCAGATAATAGAATACATTCAGAATCTGCATTTTGCGCAGGAGGATATTGATTATCTCCGGTCAAAAAAGCTGTTTACGGAAGAGTTTCTTGATTATCTGCTGCATTTTCGGTTTAAGGGCGATATTTACGCGATGCCGGAAGGAACGATCATGTACCCCAACGAGCCGGTCATGACGGTGGTGGCGCCATTGATTGACGCACAGCTGATTGAGACGGCGCTTCTTCTGGAGATCAATCATCAGTCGTTAATTGCGACGAAGACGAACAGAATCGTGCGTGCGGCGAACGGAAAGCCGGTGTCCGATTTTGGAGCAAGGCGTGCGCATAATGTGGATGCGGCGGTTTACGGTGCAAGAGCCGCTTATATCGGCGGGGCTGTCGGAACCGCGACGGTTCTGGCGGGGGAGATGTTCGATATTCCCATTTCGGGAACGATGGCGCACAGCTGGGTTATGTGCTTTGACAGCGAGTATGAAGCCTTCAAGGCATATGCGGAAGGATATCCGGACTCCACGGTTCTGCTTGTGGATACATATGATGTATTAAAAAGCGGTGTGCCAAATGCCATCCGGATTGCCGAAGAAATTCTGCAGCCCATGGGAAAGAGGCTGAAAGGAATACGGTTGGATTCGGGTGATCTGGCTTATCTGTCGAAGGAGGCACGAAAGCTGTTGGATGACGCAGGACTGCAGGATTGTATGATTGTGGCGTCTAACAGTCTGGATGAATATACAATTACCTCGCTTAACAGACAGGAGGCCAGAATTGACAGTTACGGTGTCGGCGAGAAGCTGATCACTTCTTATACGTCGCCGGTTTTCGGCGCGGTATATAAACTGGCCGCGATTAAGAAGGACGGCAGCTTTGTTCCGAAGATTAAGATTTCGGAGACGATAGAGAAGATCACAAACCCCGGCATGAAAGAGATTTACAGGGTATACGATAAAGACGGAAAAGCCATTGCGGATTATCTGACCGTACAGGGAGAAGAGATCGATACGAGTCACCCGGTCCGCTATGTGGACCCGAAGCATTATTGGAAAGACAGAAGCTTTGTCGATTGCACTTTTAAGCCGTTACGGAAACAGATTTTCAGGAACGGCGAGCTTATTTATAAGCTTCCGGCGCTTGAGGAGATCAGAAGCTATGTGAAGAATCAGCTGGAGTGCGAAATCTGGAAGGAGGAGCAGCGATTCGAAAACGCGCATCCGCATTATCTGGATATGAGTCCGGCGATGTTTGAGCTGAAAATGGGACTGTTGCATGAAAGCTCCGGAATATAGGATTTAAGAAGAACAGGAGAAGGGGGATGGATGCGTGTTGAACACGGTAAAATGGAACGATCGGTTCAGTATTGGTGTGGAAGTGGTGGATAAAGCGCATCAGAAGCTGTTTTCCATTGTCGGAAAACTGATCGAGCTGAATGAGGATGAGGAAAAGCAGCAGCATGCGTGCCGGGAAGGCATCAAATATTTTAAAAATTATACGTTGAAGCATTTCGCGGAAGAGGAAGCTTATATGCAGTCCATCGATTATCCGGGATACGAGGTACATAAACAGCTCCATGATAATATGTGCCATAATACGATTCCGGCGCTGGAACAGGAGATGGAGGAGCAGAATTATTCCAGAGAATCTGTCAGACATTTTCTCGGAATCTGTGTTGGCTGGCTCAACGGACATGTTATGATCGAGGATCATGCGATTAAGGGGGGCTATTCACAGAAGTGGGTGCATCAGTCTTCCGGAGATGAACTTCATTCTCTTCAGAAGTCCGTCGTACAGGTCGCGAAGGATCTGCTCCGGATGGATGCAAGACTCGTCAGTGATCATTACAGCGGGGAAGATTTCTGCGAGGGAAATAAGCTTTGCTTCCGGCTGACCTATGCGATGCCGGATCAGAAAAAGGCACAGGTTTATATGATTTATGAGGAAAGAATGATTCTTGCATCGCTTGGTGAAATGCTGGGCAGGCAGATCAAATTTGCGGATAAGACGGTGGTTTATACGATCAAGGTCCTGTCCCAGCAGTTTGTGGAGCGGATGGCGCTTTATTTTCATCCGGGGCAGGAGACTGGCTGGGAAAAGACGGATTTGATGACCTTTGATCAGGTCCTCAATGCTTTTTATAAGGAGTATCCGCCTTACAGTATGCTGTTTGGAACAGGAGGAAAAGGATATTTTGCAGTCTGTATCAGAAAACAATAAGAAAATATATGTCTCTTCCGGAGAGAAAAGGGCAGGCGCATTCGCATCGGTTACGGAGGCGCTTCAAAGCATCTCCGGAAACGACGACAGTCCGGTGACGATTCTGATCGCGCCGGGAGTTTACCATGAAAAAATAACGATTGACCGACCCTTTGTTACGTTGGAAGGAACCGGGGCATGTAATGAGGATACGGTTCTGACGTATGATGATTACGCGAATATGGTGATGGAAGACGGTTCGAAGATGGGAACTTTCCGTTCCTATTCGGTATTTGTCGATGCACACGATGTGACGTTAAGGAACCTGACAATAGAAAATGCCTCCGGCGATTCCGCAGTTCATGGGCAGGCGATTGCCCTGTATGCGGACGGCGACCGGCTGATTGCAGATTCCTGCCGCCTCCTTGGACATCAGGATACGCTTTTTACCGGTCCGCTGCCGCCAAAGGAAATGCAGCCGAACGGTTTTATCGGGCCGAAGCAGTTTGCGCCGCGGATCTGTGGGAGGCAGTATTATAAGGACTGTTATATCTGCGGCGATGTAGATTTTATTTTCGGCAGCGCGACGGCATATTTTGAGAACTGTACGATTGAATCCCTGAGACGATTTCCGGTGGAGGGGAATCCGGCGGACCCGGAGCGGAATATGGAGGATTCCCGGATTCAGGGCTATGTGACGGCGGCATCCACCCCTGAAGACAGGGAGTACGGCTATGTATTTGCGGGATGCAGGCTGATTTCGGCGGAATGCCCGGACGGGACGGTTTATCTTGGCAGGCCCTGGCGGAATTATGCGAAGACGGTATTTCTGGACTGCTCAATCGGGAAGCATATTCATCCCGCGCTGTTTCATGACTGGAATAAGCCCGATGCCCGGACGACTGTCGTATACGGAGTCGGATATCGGAATATGCAGGATAAGAACGTGCGGGAACTTTTTCCCCAATGCGCAGATTTCGTACAGGAACTTCAAAGGGAGCAGATCGATGGCTGTTCGAAAGAACGCGTCCTCTCCGCTCCCGACAACTGGGCACCCTGATTCAGTTTTCCGCGTGATATCTCGCGACAATCGAATGAATACGCTCCACCGGATTCAGCAGATCGCTGATGGAGGAATCATGGTTCAGCGTATCAATAATGTAGGCAATGTACTTGCTCAGGTCACAGTCGATATACCATTCTCTTTCCAGCAGCTCCGGCGGCTGGTAAATGAGATTGGTAGTCAGAATTCTGTCGAAAGTCCCTTTATCATAAGCTTTATCGAAACGATCCAGTCCGGCTGTAAAAAGGCCGAAGGTGGAACAGATAAAGATCCGGTTTGCCTTTCTTGCTTTCAGGGCGGCGGCAACCTCCAGAACGCTGTCTCCGGAAGAAATCATATCATCGATGATAATCATATCCTTGCCTTCCACGCTGCTGCCCAGAAATTCATGAGCAACTACGGGGTTCCGGCCATTGATCACCCTTGTATAGTCTTTTCTTTTATAATACATTCCGACATCCAGGCCGAGAACGTTGGCCATATAGATCGCCCGGCTCATGCCGCCCTCATCCGGACTGATGACCATCATATGATCGCAGTCGATCTGCAGGCCCTTCACATTGTTGAGCAGGCCCTTGATGAACTGATAGGCAGGCTGTACGGTTTCAAAGCCATGCAGCGGGATGGCATTCATGACTCTCGGATCATGTGCGTCAAAGGTAATGATATTGTCAACGCCCATATTGACCATTTCCTGCAATGCGAGTGCACAGTCGAGAGATTCCCTGGAGGTTCTTTTGCTCTGCCTGCTTTCATAAAGAAATGGCATAATGACGGTAATTCTTCTGGCTTTACCGCCGACGGCGGCGATAATACGTTTCAGATCCTGATAGTGATCATCGGGAGACATATGGTTTCGATGTCCGCACAGCGAATAGGTCAGGCTGTAATTGGCAACATCCACTAACAGATAAAGATCGGTTCCGCGGACGGACTGGTTGATGACGCCTTTGGCTTCGCCGGAGCCGAACCGGGGCACCTTGGCATCCAGAATATAGGAGTTTCTCTGATAGCCGGTAAAAGCGAGGCTTTCTTTGTGTTCGCTTTCCCGTTCCGCTCTCCATTTAACGAGATAGTAGTCGACCTTTTCGCCCAGTGCCTTGCAGCCTTCCAATGGGATAATGCCGAGAGAACCGACGGGGATGGTTTCCAGATTCCTTTTTTCTTCACGTTTTGACATGCAAAATCCTCACTTTCTGTTCGATAAACGCTTTTTGTACATACGAATGTCGGGACCGGTCAGCTTACAGAGCTCATAATAGCTGGTAATCCGGGAAAAGATGCGGTCCGAATAGCGGTTTCGCAGCTCTTCCAGAGAAAGATTTGTGGAAATGACGGTCGCTTTTTTTCCCATATGGCGTTCATTCAGCAGGGAAAAAAGCTGGGAGGCGACAAACTGATTTGTCAGCTCGGTTCCCAGATCGTCGATGATCAGCAGATCACACTGATACAGGTCAGCGTGGCGTTCACGCTGTTCTTCTTTGTTTTTGTAATCAAAAGAATATTGGGATAACAGGTCAAAAAGGCCGGCGGCGCTGAAATAAATGACGGATTGTCCGTTTTCAATCAGTTCTCTGGCGACACAGTTTGACAGAAAAGTTTTTCCCGTACCCACTGTACCATAAAAAAACAGATTATGGTAGTCGGAATTAAAATTTTTGATAAAATTCCGGCATGTTGTGACGGCATTCTGAAAACGGGACAGATCTTCACCTTCATAGTATTCATAGGATAAGGAGTGAAAATGATCGTGCCGGAGCATTTCCCGTATATTGGATTGTTCATATAGAAGGGTAATCATGGCCTGCCTGAAACAGTGGCATTTCTGTCCGTCGATATAGCCGGTGTCACGACAGTCCGGACAGGTATAGACAGGTTTCAGATAATCTTCCGGAAGTCCGGCTTCTGTTAAAAGCCGGGTCTTTTGAAAAGAAAGCTCGGCGATCAGAAGCTTTAATTCTTCCATGGCCTGTTCATCGCCGGCAAGATATTTTTTCCCCTGAGATACGGAGACAGCTGCGACGCGGTCTTCCAGCTCCCGGTAGCCTGAAACGTTCTCATATACATAAGCGGTACGGGATTCCAGTTCGTGGCGGTTTTTCAGCTGTCTTGTTTCATAGTCGCGAAGAATGATATCGTACTGAGTGTTGGTAAGTGGCACAGCGATACTCCTTTAATTGCTTAACAGTTCCTTTTCCAGTGCGTCAAAATCATACTGATTCTGCTTAAACTGGTTGAATTTATTATTGGAAAAGGTTCTTGCGGTTCTGCTTTGCGCAAACCGGTCGTCGAGAACCTGAATGTCGTTTCGATGGTGGATGCCGGCCTGATACCAACTGCTTAAAATGCTGTCCGCATATTCAAAGCGGTGCTTGTCCGTTGCGAGAACGGTTCTTTCGCAGGCAGCGGAAATGACATCGAATTCAAAAGAAAATTCTTTGGTCCAGCGTGTAATAAAGGATACCTCCGTCTGCGTCGGCTGGCTTGATTTTCCAAGCGCCTTCATAATGTCATAGACGGTTTTGTCGTATTTATGTGCATAGCCCGCAGCCTGTTCCGGCGTTGTAATGCCTTCCTGAGCCCAGTTTATCGCGACCTTTTCTATGTACCTTAAATCTTTTTTGCCGCGGTCGACGCAGTATTGGATCAGGTAATCGATCAGATCCTCCGAGAAACCGAGTTTGTCCGAAATAAAAAGGATGGATTTGATTTCGGAAGCGCTTAACGTTTTCTTTAAATACTGCTCCGTAAAAAACAGGAGACGGGAAGCCGTTTCATCTGATTTAAAAGCCTTCAGCTGGTCCGGCGTATAGGCCGGTTTTTCATAGGGACTGTCCGTCTGTACTGCAGCAGGTCTGGATAAAAGCGGTACCACATTCGGAACGGAAGGGGCCGGCGCGGCGGGCGTGGAAACAGGAGCGGCCGGGTTTAAGTCCATGAGATGAATGCCGCTCAGGTTTTTATGATCGTCATAGTCCAGCGTGAGCAGATGGTTTTTCTCCCAGTATTTGAGGGCACGCAGAACATCCTTTTCCGTATAATTAAAGGTGTCCGCGATTTCCGATACACTGGTGGAAAGCCCGGCGCTTGTCATGCGGATCAGATACAGGTATATTTTAAGCTGCGCATCATTGGCAGACTTCATATATTCATCGATAAAACGGTTGGAAATTACCGTCGAATTTGTATAGTTATCCTTGTAAATGGTTAAATGACTCATAATTATAACACGGCTCCTATCAAAGTAAGATGAATTATAGCATGTTGAATTTTAAAAAGATATAGTCATTTTGCCAGAAACAAAAAAATGTCTGTCGGCTATGCGGGATGTGGAAATTGTGTATAACAAAGAAATGCGACGGAATGCTCGTGAAAAATATCCACAGTAAAAAGCGGGACGGGCACACTTTTTTCTGTGGATATTGTGGACAATTATTTATGGAGCAGATTTTCCCCGATTTTTACGACATCTCCGGCCCCCATAGTTATCAACAAATCATCCTTTGTGCAATTTTCAATGAGGAAATTTTCGATCTCCTCAAAGGTCGGAAAATAGAAACATTCGTGTCCGAGCTTCCTGATCTCTTCCTGCAGGCTTTTCGAGCTGATGCCGAGCGTATCTTTCTCTCTGGCGGCAAAAATGTCCGCAAGAACGATCCTGTCAGCGATCGACAGAGCTTTGGCGAATTCGGGAAGAAACGCCCTGGTTCTCGAATAAGTATGGGGCTGAAAGACACACCAGATCGTTTTATGCGGGTAATTTTGGGCGGCCTGCAAAGTTGCGGTAATTTCCGTGGGGTGATGCGCATAATCATCTATTATAGTGATTCCGTTCACCTTGCCTTTGTATTCAAAACGCCTGTCGGTGCCCCGGAATTCAGACAGCGCTTTCCGGATGACATCGTCTTCAATATCAAGCAGTCTGGCGGCGGCAATGGCGGCGGCGGCATTATATACGTTGTACAGTCCCGGCACGCGAAGGGCGTAGGAGGCCCTTTGACCGTCCGGCTCCGCCAGTTCGAAGGAAGGGTGGCCGAACTCATCGTAAGCGATATTCGAGGGAGAATAATCACAGGCAGATGAAGAGCCAAAGGTAACGACCCGGCAGGACAGGGCATCCGTGATTTTATGGACATCGGGAATATCTCCGTTTATGATGAGCGTTCCGTCCCTGGGAAGCAGTTTGGCGAATTCATGGAAGGAATTACGGATATCGTCAAGGTCCTTAAAGAAGTCCATGTGGTCTTCTTCTATATTAAGGATGATGCCGATCTTCGGGAAAAAGCTTAAAAAGCTGTTCGTATATTCGCATGCTTCTGTCACGAAGTAGTCGGACCCGCCGACCCGGATATTGCCGCCGATAGCCTGGTAGATGCCGCCGATGGACAAGGTAGGGTCTTTCCCGGCCGTTAAAAGAATCTGGGACAGCATGGAAGTGGTGGTGGTTTTACCGTGTGTTCCGCTGACGGCGATGGGTGTTCTGTAATTTTTCATCATCTGACCGAGCAGCTGGGCCCTTGTGAGAAAGGGGATGCCGAGCTCCCTGCCTGCGGCAAACTCCGGATTATCCGGTTTGATGGCGCTTGTGTATACAATAAGGTCAGGATTTGCGGCAAGGTTTTCTTTTTTCTGGCCATAATAAACGGAGGCTCCTCTGGCGCTCAGGGCTTCGGTGAGAGGCGACTTCTGCCTGTCGGAACCGGATACCCGGAAGCCTTCCGAGAGAAGAATTTCGGCGAGCCCGCTCATGCTGATGCCGCCGATGCCCATGAAAAATACATGGATCGGTTTTTTAAAATCAATCTGATACATTTTTATGACTTCCCATCTTTTAAGATTTTTAAATGGATATTATTATAAATTATTATACGCATTTGCTTTCAAAAAACCAACATGAATTTCCAATTCATGGTTATGTTAGGAAGTATTTCCCAAAAATCAGGCTGTATGACAGGATATGTTGAAATTTATTGAAAATTTCCCGAAAATGGCGGCGGATACACGTCAGGAGAATACATACATGTAAAATTGTGACAAAGATTAAGACAAATCAAAGGAAATATTGTCAAATATAAATAAAATAAAGGGTATAAAAAGAGATTTATTTTGTAAATAATATTCACTTTCTGATTTAGTTGTGATATACTGATAGAACAAAATAAAAATTTTTCTAAAAATATATTATCAGAAACAAGAGGTGAGGGATATGGTTAAGAAAGAAATGATTGCCATGCTGTTAGCAGGCGGTCAGGGAAGCAGATTGGGTGTATTGACATCCAGAGTGGCAAAACCGGCGGTATCATTTGGAAGTAAGTACAGGATCATCGATTTTCCTTTGAGCAACTGCATCAATTCCGGTGTCGATACTGTTGGCGTTCTGACACAGTACCAGCCGCTTCGCCTGAATACCCATATCGGAATAGGCATTCCGTGGGATCTGGACAGAAATATCGGCGGTGTTACGGTACTTCCCCCTTATGAGAAAAGCGTTCACAGCGAATGGTATACGGGGACTGCGAACGCCATTTACCAGAACATCGCATATATGGAGAGCTTTAATCCGGAGTATGTTCTGATTCTTTCCGGAGACCATATCTATAAAATGGATTATGAAGTGATGTTGGACTTTCATAAACAGAATGGGGCGGAAGTTACGATTGCGGTTATGCCGGTGCCGATGGAAGAGGCCAGACGTTTTGGCATTATGATTACCGATGAGAACCGCAGGGTAGTTGATTTTGAGGAGAAGCCGGAGCATCCGAGAAGTAATCTTGCATCGATGGGCATTTACATATTTAACTGGAAGACCCTGAAGGAAGCGCTGCTTCTGAATTCGGAACAGTCAGGACTGGATTTTGGTAAACATATTATTCCGTACTGCCATAAAAAAGGCGCACCTCTTTATGCTTATGAGTTTAACGGATACTGGAAAGATGTAGGAACCCTGAATTCATACTGGGAAGCGAATATGGAGCTGATCGATATCGTTCCGGAATTTAATCTGTATGAGGAATACTGGAAGATCTATACGAAATGCGAAACGCTGCCACCACAGTATCTTGCGCCTGACAGCGTTGTGGAAAGAAGTATCATCGGTGAAGGAGCGGAGATTTACGGTAAAGTTTATAATTCCGTGATCGGCTGTGGAGTTGTAGTCGGAGAAGGAACTGTAATCAGGGACTCCATCATCATGAATTCTACTGAAATCGGCCGGAATTGTGAATTAAATAAAGCCATCGTTGCGGAAGAGGCAGTGCTGGGTGATCAGGTTAAGCTGGGAATCGGGGAAGAGGCTCCCAATGAGACTGATCCCAATATTTATAATCACGGTCTCGTGACAATTGGCGAAAAGAGTGTTATTCCGAAAGACATCTCAATCGGGAAAAATACGGTTGTATTCGGCATAACTTCCGCGGAGGATTATAAAGACGGTTATCTTCCAGGCGGCAGAACATTGATTAAGGCAGGTGAAGAACAGTGAGAGCAATTGGAATTATTTTAGCCGGTGGTAATAATCACAGGATGAAGGAACTGACCCGGAAGCGTGCTGTCTGCGCTATGCCGATCGCAGGAAGTTATCGTGGAATCGACTTTGCACTCAGTAATATGACGAACTCCCATATTAACAAAGTTGCAGTATTTACCCAGTACAACGCGGGAAGCTTAAATGAGCATCTGAGTTCATCCAAATGGTGGAATTTCGGACGTAAACAGGGCGGCTTATACGTTTTCACCCCGGCGTTAACGGCGGAAAGCAGCGTCTGGTATCGCGGCACAGCGGACGCAATTGCCCAGAATCTGTCTTTCTTAAAGAACAGTCATGAACCATATGTTGTTATCTCTTCCGGTGACTGTATTTATAAGATGGATTTTAATAAAGTGCTGGAATACCACATTGAAAAGAAAGCGGATATTACGGTTGTATGTAAGGAGATGGAGCCCGGCAGAGATATCGAGCGCTATGGTACGGTCAAGATGAATGAAGAAAGCCGTATCGAGGAATTCGAAGAAAAGCCGGTGGTAGCCAAATCCAATACAATTTCCTGCGGTGTTTACGTTATCAGAAGACGGCAGTTGATTGAGATGATCGAAAAAAGCGCTGAGGAAGACCGGCATGATTTTGTTAAGGATATTCTGATTCGTTACAAAGACATCAAGAGAATTTTTGGCTACAAGATCAGAGATTACTGGAGCAATATCGCGACGGTTGAAGATTATTTCAGCACCAACATGGATTTCCTGAAGCCGGAAATCAGAAATTATTTCTTCAAACAGTACCCGGATGTATATTCCAGAGTGGATGATAATCCGCCGGCGAAATACAATGTAGGAGCGAGAATCCGGAACAGCCTGATTTCCAGCGGCTGTATTGTAAACGGGACTGTGGAAGATTCTGTTATCTTTAAGAAAACATATATTGGGAATAACTGTTATATTAAGAATTCCATTATATTGAACGATGTTTACATCGGAGATAACACACATATTGAAAATTGCATTGTTGAGAGCCGGGGAACAATTCGTGCCAATTCCTATTACAGAGGGGAAAACGACATAGAAATTGTTGTAGAACACAATGATAGATATGTTATTTAGTGTTACATAATTAAAAGATTGTTGATTACAAGCTGCGTGGCTTGATAAGTATGACTTGTGTGGAAAGCTTGTGAAAGCCGACGGGATTCTGTTCGGTATCATATGATAAGGAGGCTGAGCTTCATGAGAATTACTGATGTCCGCGTGCGTAAAATGACTCAAGACAGCAAGATGAAGGCAATCGTTTCAATTACCATTGATGACGAATTTGTTGTGCATGACATTAAAGTAATCGAAGGTGAAAAAGGGCTTTTTATTGCCATGCCAAGCAAGAAGGCGACTGATGGCGAGTATCGGGATATTGCACATCCGATCAACTCCGTCACCAGAGAGCATATCCAGAATATCATTCTGGACAGCTATGAAAAGGCGCTTTTAGAACCGAATGATGAATAGTGTATTGAGCAGGTAACGACAGAGAGGATGCGTAAGCATCCTTTTTGTTTGGTTTTTTGGGCAGTTTTTTTGGCTGTTTAAAAAACTACTTGTGGGAGTTTCGGGTTATTGGTACAATAAATAGGATTAACAGAGAGGCGGGAGCGGCTATGTATGTGATTGCGGGTCTCGGAAATCCGGGGACAAAATATGAAAATACAAGGCATAATGTCGGGTTTATGGTGATCGATATGGTCGCGGAAAAGCATCATATTCCGGTGACGGAAAAAAAACACAGGGCACTGATCGGAAAAGGGATGATCGGAGGCGAGAGGGCGCTTCTCGTGAAACCACAGACTTTCATGAATCTGAGTGGTGAAAGCGTACGTGAAATCATAGACTATTATAAGATAGAAGAAAAAACAGAGCTTATCGTAATTTCGGACGATATCAGCCTGCCGCCCGGCGCATTGCGCATCCGGAAAAAAGGAAGCGCAGGCGGCCACAACGGACTGAAAAATATTATTCTTCATCTTGGACATGATGAATTCCGGAGAATCCGGCTTGGCGTGGGAGATAAACCGTCAGGCTATGATCTGGCGGATTATGTGCTGGGGCATTTTAATGAAGATGACAGGGCGCTCATTGTAAGGAGCGTGGAACGGGCGGCGGAGGCAGTGGAGGTCATGATCGCGGAAGGCGCCGACAAAGCAATGAATCAATTCAATCAAAAAGGAACAGGACCACAGGAATGAGGGCATTACTCGCTCCCTTACAGGAATTGGGAGAATATGAAGAAATTAAGAAAATGCTTGGGAAGGAACGGGCGGCGATTACGGTAAGCGGCTGCGTCGATTCCGAAAAGCTTCATATGATATACGGACTGAGCGATGGTTTTCGTTATAAAATCATCGTTACTTTCAATGATTTAAAGGCCAAGGAGCTTTATGAAGATTATCAGTTCTATGACAGAAATGTGATGATCTATCCCGCTAAGGATCTCATTTTTTTTCAGGCGGATATTCATGGCAATCAGCTGATTATGCAGCGGATGAAGTGCCTGCGCAGGCTGATGGAGGGCAGGCCGACAACGATAATTACGACCTTCGATGCGTTGATGACGCCGCAGATTCCGCTTTCCGTTCAGAAAGAAAATATCGTTTTCGTTAATAAACAGAGCCATATCGATGAAAGAAGTCTGGCGGTCAGACTGACAGAGTTAGGATATGAGAAAAATTATCAGGTGGAGGCGCCCGGTCAGTTCAGTATCCGGGGCGGTATTATTGACGTTTTTGATCTGACGGAGGAAAATCCTTACCGTATTGAGCTCTGGGGCGACGATGTGGAGTCCATCCGAAGTTTCGATATTCTAAGCCAGCGTTCGATCGAAAATCTGGAATCTGTTTCCATTTATCCTGCTGCAGAAATGGTTTTAAGCAGGGAAGAGCTGACGGCGGGGCTGACAAAGATTGAAAAAGAAGGAAAAGAATATGCGGAAAAACTGCGACGGGAAATGAAAACGGAGGAGGCGCACCGCGTTACAAAACAGATCGGCGAACTGAAAGAACAGCTGTTAGAGCTGGGAGTCTCTTTGAATGCGGTTAATCTGGAAAGCTATATCCGGTATTTTTATCCGACGCTGTCGAGTTTTCTGGAGGTTTTTCCGGCAGAGCAAAGCTGTGTGTTTATTGATGAGCCGATTCGTGTCGGGGAGCATGCGGATGCGGTGGAGATGGAATTTCGGGAGAGCATGCTGCACCGTGTGGAAAAAGGATACATTCTGCCGGGACAGATGGACATTCTTTTCCGGGGAGAAGAGATTGCGGCGAAGCTGACCGGTCGAAGGACCGTTGCCATTTCCATGATGGATGGAAAAAATCCGCTGTTTAAGGCAGACCGGAAGTTTGATATTCAGGCAAGAAGCATGCCTTCTTATCATAATAGCTTCGATTCGCTTGTGAAAGATTTAACGAGATATAAAAAGAACGGTTACCGGGCGCTGCTTTTATCCGGCTCCAGGACGAGGGCGAAAAGGCTGGCGGAAGATCTGCGGGAACAGGGACTTTCCGCCTTTTACAGCGAAGATCCGGAACGGGAAGTGCGGCCCGGAGAGGTAATGACTTATTACGGAAGGGTTCTGAAGGGCTTCGAGTATCCGCTTTTAAAATTTATTGTCATTTCGGAAAGTGATATTTTCGGCTCCCAGAAGAAGAAAAAGAAGCGGAAAAAGGTCTATGAGGGGCAGAAAATCAATGATTTTGCGGAGCTGAAGGTTGGCGATTATGTTGTGCATGAGAGCCATGGACTGGGCATCTACCGCGGAATCGAAAAAGTGGAAGTCGAAAAGGTTACAAAGGATTATATCAAAATAGAATATCGGGACGGCGGGAACCTTTATATTCTGGCGACCGGGCTCGATGTGATTCAGAAATATGCTTCGGCCGATGCGGGAACGCCGAAGTTAAATAAGCTCGGCACACAGGAATGGAATAAGACCAAAACCAGAGTTAAAAGCGCGGTCAATGAAATCGCACAGGACCTGGTGGAATTGTATGCCCACAGACAGCAGAAAAACGGTTATCAGTACGGTTCGGATACGGTCTGGCAGAGAGAATTCGAAGAAATGTTTCCGTTTGAAGAGACGGAGGATCAGCTGAATGCCATAGCCGATACGAAGGCGGATATGGAGAGCACGAAGATCATGGACCGCCTGATCTGCGGGGACGTGGGCTACGGCAAGACGGAGATTGCGATTCGGGCGGCATTCAAGGCGGTACAGGAGGGAAAGCAGGTCGCATATCTTGTGCCGACTACCATTCTGGCTCAGCAGCATTACAATACTTTCATACAGCGTATGAAGGATTTCCCGGTACGCATCGACCTGATGTCCCGTTTCCGGACGGCATCGGAGCAGAAAAAGACGGTCGAAGACCTGCGGAAGGGAATGGTGGATATTGTCATCGGCACTCACAGGATTCTTTCCGCAGATGTGCAGCTGATTGTGGATGAAGAGCAGCGTTTCGGCGTCACGCATAAAGAAAAGATTAAAAAGATGAAGGAAGATGTGGATGTCCTCACGCTGACCGCGACGCCGATACCAAGAACGCTGCATATGAGTCTGATCGGTATCCGGGACATGAGCGTTCTCGAAGAGGGGCCGAATGACAGACAGCCGATTCAGACCTTTGTCTGTGAATATAATGAAGAACTGGTGCGGGAAGCCATTGCGCGGGAGCTGGCGAGAGAGGGACAGGTTTATTATGTCTATAACAGGGTTTCCCATATCGCGGACATTGCGGCCTCGGTACAGAGCCTTGTGCCGGAAGCGGAGGTTGCTTTTGCGCATGGACAGATGAACGAACGGGAGCTGGAACGCATCATGTACGATTTTATCAACGGAGAAATCGATGTGCTGGTATCCACCACCATTATCGAGACAGGGCTTGATATTTCCAATGTCAACACGATGATCATCCATGATTCCGATAATATGGGGCTGTCCCAGCTTTATCAGCTTCGCGGACGGGTAGGGCGTTCCAATCGGACTGCCTATGCTTTTCTGATGTATAAAAAGGATAAAATGCTGCGCGAGGTTGCGGAGAAAAGACTGGAAGCGATCCGGGAATTTACGGATCTCGGAAGCGGCTTCAAAATCGCGATGAGGGATCTGGAAATCCGGGGCGCGGGCAATATTCTGGGAGCGAAGCAGCATGGACACATGCAGGCGGTGGGCTATGATTTGTATTGCAAAATGCTGAATGAAGCCGTCAAAAATATAAAGGGAATTTCTACGGCGGAGAGCTTTACAACGACGATTGATCTGGATGTGGATGCCTATATTCCGCCCTCTTATATCGTGAATGAGATTCAGAAGCTCGATATATATAAAAGAATTGCAGGAATCGAAAATGACAGGGAATGCGATGATATGAAAGAAGAGCTGCTGGACCGTTTCGGAGAGATTCCGAAATCCGCCGACAATCTGTTGCGCATTGCGCTCATCAGGGTTAAGGCGCACCGGCTCTACATGTCGGAGGTAAAAGGAAAAAATGAGCTGCTTCAGTTTATTATGCGGACGGACGCGCCGATTATGGTAGAAAATATACCGCAGCTTCTGAGCCGCTATAAGGGAAAGCTTGTTTTCGATCCGAAGGGCGTGCCTGTTTTTCGTTATCGATATAAGAAGTTCGATCTGGTGGAAAAAAATGAGGAATTTCTCATGCAGCTGACGGAGCAGCTGTTAAGCGATATGCTGATGCTTTTGCTTCCATCTGAGCAGCTGTTGTAATTATCGGACTATTTGAAATAAAAAAGAACAAATGTTCATCAAAGACCGTTTTATGGGACCGTATAAGTGTTATTCTGTTTTCAGATAAGACAAATCGTTCTGAAAGGAGAGATAATATGAAGGGATATACGGTTGAAAACGGTTATATGGGATATGTAGACGGGGGCTATATGCTGTTTGCGAGTGAGATGGATTATGAAGAATATCTGGAAGCATAAGCGCCGGATGAGCGGAGGACTGACATTCTGACTGAGAAATTTCAGACTGCCGCAGTGGTCCGGATGCGGCGAAAGGGCACTTATTGCATAGTAACAGGCACATGATATGCTTTTCATGTCATATGATATCTTTTAGAATATGATAAATATAAAATGTTATCGGAACAGGAGCGGTGCGGTGATTACCAGAATCGATCAGATTTCAGTCAACTATATAGATGAGGGCGAAGGAGATGTTATTCTGCTTCTGCATGGATGGGGAGCGAATATCACGCTGTTTCAGGGAATTATCGAAACGCTTTCCCCGAAACACCGGGTAGTCGCGCTCGATATGCCGGGCTTCGGGAAGACGCCGGAACCGCCGGAGCCCTGGTGTGTAGATGATTATGTAGAGTTTGTCATGAAATTTCTCGAGCATCTGCAGATCCGGGAATTTGGCGTGATCGTGCATTCGTTTGGCGGACGGGTGCTTTTTAAGATGAATGCGAGGGAAAATATTCCATATGCGATAAAGAAGGCGGCGTTGATTGACAGCGCCGGCATCATGCCGAAAAAAACCTGGAAGCAGAAGATGAGCCTGCGTCTGTATAAAATGGCGAGCCGGATTATGGGTACGAAGGTCCTTCATTTTTTATATCCGGATGCGGTAGAGGATATGCGGAAGAAAAGAGGCTCTGCGGATTATAACAACGCTACCCCTACGATGCGGGCGACGCTTGTAAAGGTAGTGAATGAGGATCTTTCACCGCTGATCGGGAAGCTGAGCTGCCCGACGCTGCTGATCTGGGGCGATCAGGATACGGCAACGCCGATTTCGGACGCAAGGGCGATGGAAGCGTGGATAAAGGATGCCGGACTTGTCGTATGTGAAGGAGCGGGACACTATTCCTTCCTTGAACAGCCCGTCAAAGTGCAGGGGGCATTGCGGGCCTTTTTCGGATAGAAAGAGTTATCACAGAAAGGAAACGGGATTTGTTCATGGATATTGTTTTATGGATTGTCTGGGCGTGTACCTACCTGTTCGGTGCCGTCCGGTTCGAGCTTTATATCATTCATATGTTTCAGCAGAATTCCTATAAGCCGACGGAATATCGGGAATGGATGCAGGTGAAAAGTAATATTGGGAGACTTCTTGGGAAGACTCTTTATGCGCTGATCTCGCTGCCGCTTCTTTTTTTGGGCGGGAGAGGATGCCTGATCGCGGCCTGCCTGATGAATGCTATGACTATCTTAGTCAACAAACCGCGCCATGCGAAAAAACCACTTGTTTATACGCCCAGAGTGAAGAGAATGCTTGCGACGACAGCGGTTTTGTTTGCAATAGCCGCTTTTGCGGCGGCGGTGATTACGGCGTTTGGATTTGCCGACGGCTTTTCGGGAGGCATGGCGGGAAAGATATGCGCGTTTGTTCTGGACGTTTTATTCGTCCTGATTCCGTTGCTTGTTCTTCTCGTAAACAGGCTCAATCATCCGGTTGAACAGAGAATCAATCAGGGCTATATCAACGATGCGGCAAGGATTCTGAGAGAAATGCCGGATCTGACGGTTATCGGCGTGACCGGAAGTTACGGAAAGACCAGCGTAAAATATTTTCTGAGCAGACTGCTTTCCACGCAGTTCAGTGTACTGCATACGCCGGGCAATTATAATACAACGCTCGGAGTTGTCAGAACGATCAGAGAACAAATGAAGTCGTTTCATGAAATCTTCATCTGTGAGATGGGCGCAAGGGAGGTCGGAGACATTAAGGAGATCTGTGATCTGGTGCATCCGCGCTATGGCATTATCACTTCTGTCGGACCGCAGCATCTGCAGAGCTTTCACAGCATGGAGAACATCATTCATACGAAGTTTGAACTGGCGGACGCCGTGCCGGCGGACGGAAAGGTATTTTTAAATTACGATAATGATTATATCCGCGGGCATGAGACGAAGAAAAACGTCGTCAGCTATGGAACCCGTAAGGGGGAAGTTGACTATGCCGCATATGATATTTCCGTATCCAGAGAAGGCTCCTTTTTCAAAATGAAAGACAGAGACGGCAGAGAGTTCCGGTTTCATACGAAACTCGTCGGCAATCATAATGTGCAGAATATTGCGGGGGCGGTCGCTGTGGCCAATACTCTCGGTATTCCGATGGAGAAGCTTCTCTATCCGGTAAAACAGCTGGAAAGCGTTCCTCACAGGCTGCAGTTATTAAAGCAGGGAAACCGGACGGTGCTTGACGATGCCTACAACTCGAATAAGAGCGGGTTTAAGGCCGCTCTTGATACCCTTGCGATGTTTGAGGATCTTCGGATTCTGGTGACACCGGGGATGGTTGAACTCGGAGACCGGCAGTATGAGGAGAACAAGGAGATTGGCATTTATGCCCATGATAAATGCGACTATGCCGTTTTAGTCGGCAGTGAGCAGACGAAACCGATTCAGGACGGTCTGATGGAATCCGGATTTCCGGGACAGCATATGATCGTCGTGGATTCGATCGAGGAAGCTTTTCAGATGGTCAATGCCATATCGGATGAGCGGCAGAAGGTTATTTTGATTGAGAATGATTTGCCGGATAATTACGGTTAATGAGGAGAGGGCCGGCGTGGAAATAAAAAGAAGAGGAGCGGATTGTTATGAAAATTAAGGTTGGCGTATTTTTTGGTGGTAAGAGCGTGGAGCATGAGGTTTCCGTCATTTCCGGCATTCAGGCCATGAATGCTTTTGACAGGGAGAAATATGATCCGATTCCGATTTATATTACGAAAGAAAACGAGATGTATACCGGAGATGCGATTGGAGATATTACAAATTACAGGAATATTCCTGATTTGCTGAAAAAGAGCATTCGTATCTTTTTCATCTGTGAGAACGGAAAACTGAATCTCGTACAGTATCCGGAGAAAAAATTCGGAAATTCCATGGTCGATTATATCGATGTGGCATTTCCCGTCGTGCATGGCGCCAATGTGGAGGACGGTTCCCTGCAGGGGTTTCTGCGGCATTACAATGTGCCGTTTGCAGGCTGTGATGTAATGGCGGCGGCAGCCTCCATGGACAAATATGTGATGAAGGCGATTTTAAAAGATAACGGTATTCCGATCCTGGACTGTGTAACGCTGCATGTCAGGGAATATCAGACGGATGAAGAAGCGGCATATCGTAAGATCGAGAGCAGAATAGAATATCCTGTTATCGTCAAGCCGGTTAATCTTGGCTCCAGCGTCGGCATTAAAGTGGCAAAGGACCGGGAAGGGCTGCAGGAAGCATTAGAATATGCTTATGAATTCGGGCAGAAGGTATTAATCGAGAGAGCCATTATGAATTTGCGCGAAATTAATTGCGCGGTGTTGGGAGATTACGAGAGCGCTCAGGCTTCGGAATGTGAGGAGCCGGTTTCCAGCGATGAGATTTTAAGCTATGAGGATAAATATGTGGCGGGAGGAAAGGGCGGTTCCGAGGGAATGCGCACCGCAAGAAGGGAGCTTCCTGCCAATCTGACAACAACGCTCCGGGAAGAGATCCGCACACTTGCGGTCAGGACCTTTCAGGCGCTGGACTGCAGCGGTGTTTCCAGAATCGATTTTATGATCGATCAGGATACGGGAAAAGTGTATGTGAATGAAATAAATTCCATCCCCGGTTCGCTGGCTTTTTATTTATGGGAAATCATGGGAAAGCCCTATGCGGAGCTTCTCGATGATATGGTAAAGCTGGCCCTCAAGCGGGAGCGGGAAGAGAGCGGTTTTATGACTTCCTTCCGGAGCAATATTTTGCAGAATGCCAATCTGTCGGGTTCTAAGGGCGTTAAGAAATAAGTGGAAGAGGCATTCGAAAAAATAAAAGGATTCAGGTATAAACTCCCACCATTTACAGATACTAGTAGCACGATTTAATTAAAATACTATTAGCGTAAATGGAGGTTTTGATCATATGAAAGCAACAGGAATTGTTAGAAGAATAGATGATCTCGGACGTATCGTAATCCCTAAGGAAATCCGCCGGACACTGCGGATCAGAGAAGCGGACCCGTTAGAGATCTATACGGACCGGGAAGGTGAAATTATTCTGAAGAAATATTCTCCGATCGGAGAGATGGGAACGTTTGCCAAGCAGTATGCGGAAAGTATGGCGCAGGTATCCGGCCATATCGCGATGATTGCCGACAGAGACCAGTTTATCGCGGTTTCCGGAGGGATGAAAAATGTTCTCGGAAAATCCATCAGCAGAGACCTGGAGGAGAAGATCAATAACAGAGAAAGCGTTGTAGCGACGAAAGGCGACAGGAATTTTATTCCCGTCTGTCATGAAGCCGATGACGAATACCAGCATGAGGCAATCAGTCCGATTATCTGTGAAGGCGATGTAATCGGGGCGGTAATTTTACTGGAAATGGATAACAAGTCGAAGATGGGTGAAGTGGAGCAGAAGCTGATCCAGTCGGCGGCGGGATTTCTGGGAAGACAGATGGAACAGTAAAACAGAATGAGCCGAAAGGCAGTCATTAAAACAGCGAACCGTTTTTGCGTAAGTTCGCTGTTTTTCTGTCACGGGAAATCCGACCCAAGAGTGGTGAACCATCGGTTTTCCAAACAGAATGGCTTTAAAATTTTGAAACTGTTTCCGGAATTTTTAAGAACGGTCCTGATCCCTGAAAATAATAACGGCTTCCCGCATATCAAAGGGACCCATCTCGTAGAAGCCTTGGCCGGTTCTGTTGAGGCGTTCAATGGAAACAAGCCGGTTGGCCCGTTTGGGCTGGCCGTTTATAAACGTAATGCCGGGTTCTCCGTATTCTTCGCTGAACTCAGGATCGTCTTCTTCCTCATAATATGGATCAAAAACATACAGACTGTCGCCTTCGATGCCTGTCAGAAGGACATAGTGGGATACTTCCAGAAACAGGCGCAGGACAACGACACCGCCCTGTCGAAGCGCGTTACTGATTTTGTCCGTCTGATCGATATGTACTTTTTCACCGGAAAGAAATTCACAGGAAATCGGGAAATTTTTCATCTGCCCGAACTGATTGAGCCAGTCGGTAAGAAACATCATGGCGGACGCAGAGGTGCCGCGTTTGCCCATTTCGCCTTCTTCATTATAAGAATCCAGGCAATAGAGCATAATATATTTGATGATGACGGGAGGTATCTCTTCTCTTTCGAAGAGAAACCGAACCGCGTTGGTAAGCGAGACCGGGCCGCAGTCATATTCGCTGGACTGATAGTTGAGCAGATTTTTCATCGTTTGGAATACCTTTCTGAACTATGTTCGGTATGGAAGCATAACACTTTCTAAGCTACAAAGTGATTGTAATATACAACGGATACAGGGCATTGTCAAGAAGCCGCGGCGGGCTTCCGTTCAGGTATCCGTCTAAAACATCGAAATCTTCAAAAAAAGATTGACAATGTTAATATATGGAAATATAATATACGAAATTCCTAGTTAATTGGTAGGAAGTGTGGATTTGTGCCGATGCCAACGGTATTGGGCAGCAAATGCCGCAGGAGGAGAGGAGCGTATCATAATATTATGAAAAAATTGATTAACAGTAAATCTGCCGGTCTGGCGCTGATACTTGCATTGTCGCTCATGGCAGCCGGATGCGGTGCGGCAGACGGCGGTTCAAATGATGCGGCGCCGGCGGGAGACAGCGGGCAGGCAGACGCCGGCGAAAGCAGCGCGTCCGGAGAAAAAATTGTCAATATCGGTATTACGGATTCTCTGGGAGGAGTTAATCCGCTGACCATAGACCAGACATGGGTCAACAAGTATGCGATGGGACTGCAGTTTCTTCCGCTTGTGGATCTGGATGCCGAGCTGAATTTTCAGCCGATGCTGGCAGATTCCATAACGACGGAGGATAACAGAAATTTTATTGTTCATATCGATGAAAAAGCGACGTGGTCGGATGGTACACCGGTTACCGCCGAAGACGTGGAATTTACCTTTTTGCGTCTGGCAAGCCCTGTCATTGCCAATCCGACATTGATGCTCTATGCTTTCGAAGGGGTAAGCGATGATGGCTTCGTGGAAGAGGGAGCAACCGGCGTAGAGGGTGTTAAGGTGCTGGATAAAAAAACGGTGCAGTTTACGACGAAGTACCCGATTGCACTTACGACTTTTGAGAATACCTATGCTTTTTACCTGCATACACTCCCGAAGCATATTTTGGAGAAGTACAGTGAAGCGGAGCTTTCAACACTGGACTGGTTCAATCACCCGGATGTAGTCAGCGGTCCGTATCGGCTGACGTCTTATGATGTGGATCATTATATTTCCTATACGGCAAATGAACAGTATTGGAAGGGTGCACCCAAAATCGGAAAGCTGAATTTCAACATTCTGGATTCCAGCCAGATATATGCGGGCTTACAGTCCGGGGAAATCGATGTGACGCATCACACGATGACAGCGATTCCGCAGGAAGACTATGAGAATATCGAGGCATTGGAGAACGTGGATGTGGTGTATGGTTCGCCGGTTACGAATCAGTCTGTTTTTATTCAGACAGCCAATATTCCTGATGAAAAAGTGCGTCAGGCGCTCGTTTATGCGATCGACAGAAATCAGATTTTAGAGCAGCTCATGAAGGGACATGGAGAGATCGTGGACGGTTTCCTTTCCTCTGCGAGTCCTTTTTATGACGAAAGCATCGAGCCGATGCCATATGACCCGGAAAAGGCCAAAACGCTGTTGGCAGAAGCCGGATGGGACGGTTCTCAGACGCTGCGCTTCTATGTAAATTCGGGTGACGGTACATTTGTCAATGCTGCACAGGCAATGGCGGCACAATGGGCGGCCGTAGGCATCAAGGCAGAGATACAGACAGTGGATCTGGCGTCTCTTATGACCGTCGCGGGTACGACGGACTATGACCTTTTTGCGGTACAGTATACCTATGCACCGGTTGACCCTTACCCGGATATTGCATGGCTGCTCGGCGGAGAAGGAAGCTGGACCGGCTACGGAGACGATCAAATCAATGAGGCGCTGTCATCGACACAGACTGCCGGAAGCATTGACGAAATGAAAAGTTTTTATTCTGTTGTAGATAAAAAGGTACAGGAAGAGGTGCCTATGTTTTCCGCCTATGTGATCAGCGCACAGGGAGCGGTCAATAAACGGCTGACGGGTGTGAATGCGAATGTGTATGGATTTTTTACCAATGTACATGAATGGGATATCGCAGAGTAAAAGGCCGCTGTGCGGACTGCCGGTTTTTGTGGCGCGAACTGTCAGCTTTCGTTGTGCAGAGTGTCAGCTTTCGTTATGCAGATGTAATCGCGCCGGCTGATGTGGATACGATCGCATCGGCGTGCTTGCAGTATCAAAAAATTGATGTTATGATAAACGTTAAGCCGTAATACCACAGATGGCAGCAGACCGTCTGTGGTATTTGTCGCGATGACTGATTTTGAGCCGGTCCGCCGGATGACTGGCGCGGAATGCTTTTGATGCTGTCCGGATTCGCGGGCCATACGGGAATGGGGGATTGGATGTCACATTTATTGGAAGTAAAAGGACTCACGACAACTTTCCAGGGAGATTACGGGAAAAATATCAGCGTGGACCATGTTTCTTTTTATGTGGATAAAGGGGAAACGGTCTGCATTGTGGGGGAATCCGGCTGTGGAAAAAGCGTCACTTCCCTTTCGCTTATGAGGCTGCTTTCCAGAAGTGGAGAAGTAACGGAAGGTACGGTTCTTTTTGACGGACAGGATTTATTTTCGATGTCGGAAAAGGAACTGGATAAGGTCAGGGGAAATCAGATGACGATGATTTTTCAGGACCCGCTGACGTCGCTTAACCCTGTTTTTACGGTGGGCAGTCAGATTACCGAAAGTATTCGGGTCCATATGAATTTAAATAAGGAAGAGGCGGGAGCGAGGGCAGAAAAACTGCTTGCCAGAGTCGGTATGCCGGATGCGGCGGGAACGATGAGAAAATTCCCCCATACGCTTTCCGGAGGCATGAGGCAGCGAGCAATGATTGCAATGGCATTATCCTGTAATCCAAAGCTTCTGATTGCGGATGAACCGACGACGGCGCTGGATGTGACGATACAGGCACAGATTATGAAACTGTTAAAAGAACTGCAGCAGGAAAACGGAATGTCCATTATCCTGATTACCCATGATATGGGACTGGTTGCCCGGATGGCGGACAGAGTGCTGGTGATGTATGCGGGACAGTTTATCGAAGAAGCATCCGTGCGGGAACTGTTTAAGAATCCGAAGCACCCATATACGGAGGCCCTGCTCGGTTCCGTACCGACGATTCGGGACGCGGCCGACAGACAGCTTTTTTCCATACCCGGTATTGTGCCGGAAGTTTATGATGAAATTACCGGATGCCGTTTCGCAGGGAGGTGCCCGCATTACGCCCCAATATGCGATAACCGACAGGAAGATTATGTGTTTGGGCCGGGACATACCGCCAAGTGCATAGTGCGGAAAGAGTTACGAAGTTCGAAGAAGGACAGAGACTAAGAAGCACTGCGGATTGCGGTGCGATTGTGCCTGGGATTTTTCGAGGGGGTATCAGGCGTTTATGGAAGGAAAACAGAAAAAACCGCTGATTCTTCCGGCAGTCTTGCTCGGTATTGGCATTGCGGCCTGTGGGAAACCGGGCGTGGAAGCGGCGAGGCTGTTGTATTCGTATTAGAGGAGGATTTTGCGATGATGGAGCAGATTCCGTTTATTCAAGTGGAAAATATGAAAAAATACTATCCTGTTAAAGGTGGAATTATTCCGCATACGACCGGATATATCAAAGCGGTGGACGGCGTCAGTTTTTCCATTATGCGGGGAGAAACGCTCGGCCTTGTCGGGGAATCCGGCTGTGGAAAATCCACGATTGGCAGACAGCTGGTGGGTCTGGAAGAGCCGACGGAAGGCAGTATTTATTATAAAGGAACGAATCTCTCCGAAATGAAAAAGGAGGAACGGCGGAAAATCCGTACAAACCTTCAAATGGTTTTTCAGGACTCTTATTCATCGCTGAATCCGAGGAAGCATATATATGAAATTCTGGCGCAGCCGATGTTATATCATAAAGTTTCGGCCAAAGATACGGTCGAGAAAGATATTCTGAAACTGTTAGATATGGTAGGTTTATCGAAAAGTGTGCTTGGCCGGTATCCGCATGAGTTTTCAGGGGGACAGAGGCAGCGAATCAGCATTGCAAAGGCGCTTTCCCTGAACCCGGAATTTATTGTCTGTGACGAACCGGTCAGCGCGCTGGATGTTTCCATACAGGCGCAGATATTGAATTTGCTGAAAAGTCTGCAGAAGGAACTGCATTTGACGATTCTTTTTGTGGGACATGGGCTTGGAGCGGTAAATTATGTCAGCGACCGGATTGCGGTTATGTATCTTGGCAAAATCGTGGAAATCGGCAGGGCGGAGGAAGTCTTCCGCAATCCGGTGCACCCGTATACAAGAGCCCTGTTGGAGGCCGCGCCCGTGCCGGACCCGGAAGCGGAGGAAAAGGAGCGGGGCATTTTACAGGGAGAAATCGGAAGCAGCGCGGCGCCGCCAACGGGATGCAGATTTCATCCAAGATGTCCGTATGCGGTGGAAAGATGCGGGAAAGAGGAACCGGCCATGGTAAGAGCAGCCGATACGGACGGAACTGCCAGCGGGCATTATGCGGCCTGTCCGCGTATCGTGGATAAATAGAGGGTATATGGATATGGGTAAATACATTTTAAAAAGAATCTTAATAGCAATCCCTGTGCTGATTGGCATTACGATAATAGATTACGGAATTATGTGTCTTGCCGGGAGCCCGCTTGCAATGCTGCAGGGGCCCAGAGTATCGGAAGGTGCGCTGGAAGCCAAAAGGATTGCCTTAGGCCTGGATAAGCCTTTTTATATCCAGTATTTTGTCTGGCTCGGACAGCTTCTGCATGGTAATATGGGATATTCCATGAAATCCTATCAGCCGGTAGCGGCTATGATCGGAAGCCATCTGGGACCTACGCTGCTGCTGATGGGAGTTTCCCTGCTTGTCAGTCTGCTGATTGCGGCGCCGGCGGGGATTTACAGTGCGGTTCATCAGTATTCGAAGGGCGATTATACGGTAGTGACGCTTTCTTTTCTGGGGAGCAGCGTGCCAGGATTTTTTTTATCGCTTTTACTGATTTATCTTTTTACGGTGAAACTCGGCATACTGCCGTCGAGCGGAATGATTACGCTAGGAACGGACGGAGGAGCTGCGGATGTGGCCAGACATATGGTGATGCCGGTCATTGTGCTGGCGGCCTCTATGGCGGGGAGCAATATCCGGTACATCAGGAGCGCGGTGCTGGAGATTTTACAGCAGGATTATCTGCGGACCGCGCGGGCCAAGGGAATCGGCCGGTTTCGGGTGATTTATAAGCATGCGCTCAGAAACGCGCTCATTCCGATTGTTACGGTTATCGGCATGGAGATTCCCATGCTGTTTGGCGGAGCGATCATTATCGAGCAGGTGTTTTCCTGGCCGGGGCTCGGTCTGATGACGATGAGTGCAATCGGTAACCGCGATTATCCCGTGATCATGGGGGTATGCCTTCTGTCTGCGGTTGTCGTGCTGATCGGTAATCTCGTAACCGATATCCTGTATGCGCTCGTGGACCCGACGATTCAGCTGAGCGCCTGAAAAGGGTATTTTTCCAAATGATGGCAGAAAGGGTTTAGGATAAACTATGACAGATGCAAAAAACAGGAAAAACCGAAAAATTGCAACGGAGAGTTACCGGCAGACGATCATCAGAAGATTCAGGAAGCATCATCTGGCGGCAGTCAGTCTGGGGATTCTGCTTGTTTTGTGCGGCGCCGCGGTTCTGGCGCCGGTGATCGCGCCTTATGATCCGGATGCCATGGTTGGGCCGTTTGCCAGTGCGCCCAGCAGGGAATTTCTGCTCGGTACGGATCAGATCGGACGGGATGTATTAAGCAGACTGCTCTATGCGACAAGAGTATCGTTACTGGTCGGTGTTATGGCGACACTGATTTCTACGGTGATTGGAGTGGTCCTCGGTCTGATTGCAGGTTATTTCGGCGGCGTTGCGGATATGCTCATTATGCGCTTTACGGATATGGTAATGTCGTTTCCCTATATTCTGCTCGTGCTGGTGGCGGCATCCATTTTTAAGCCCGGTCTGTGGAATATCATTCTGATTCTTGGCTTCGTGGACTGGCCGGGAATTGCGAGACTGGTGAGGGGCAATGTGCTGTCGCTCCGGGAAACCAATTTTGTCAAGGGAAATATTGTGGCGGGCATGCCGCTTAGACATATTCTGTTTTCGGAGATTCTGCCCAACACGGTGGCGCCGATTCTCGTCTATGCGACCTCCGTGCTGGCCATTTCCATGCTGGACGAAGCGGCATTAAGCTTTCTCGGCATGGGGGTACAGCCTCCGGCGGCGAGTCTCGGAAATATGTTAAACGGCGCCCAGTCGCTGACGATACTGACCAGCCAGCCCTGGCTCTGGATTCCGCCCGGACTGGTGATCGTCGTGCTTGTCATTGCGATTAATTTTGTGGGAGATGCGCTCAGGGATGCGCTGGACCCGAATAGTGAGAAGCGGTAAGAGAACGGCCGCGGGAACGTGCTGGCAGACAGAGAGAAAGGAATTTGCATGATGGACATGAGGGAATTGGAGGAGGAGCTTCGAGAGGCGTTTTACTGGTTTCATGAGCACCCGGAGTTAGCCTATGAGGAGGTCCGGACGACGGAAAAAATCCGGGAGCTTTTGACGGCCCATGGAATTGAAATTCTTCCATATGAGCTGAAGACAGGGCTTGTGGCGGTGATCAGAGGAGAAAAGGAAGGTTCGGTCCGGGCGCTGCGGTGCGATATCGACGCGCTGCCGATTGCGGAAGAGACGGGGTTATCCTATTGTTCCGCAGAACCGGGAAAGATGCATGCCTGCGGGCATGATATGCATATTACGGCGGGAATAGGCTGTGCAATTCTTCTGCAGGAAAAGAAAAAGGATTTGACCGGAATGGTCAAAATTATATTTCAGCCGGCCGAAGAAACGTCTCTGGGCGCTTTGAAGATACTGGAAACGGATGTGATGGAGGATGTGGAGAAAATCTGGGGATTCCACGCGGACCCGACGAATGAGGCGGGGGTGGTCGCTGTCCGGGAAGGATATGTTACGGCGGCGGTGGACCGGTTTGTCATTACGGTGAAAGGCGTTGGCTGCCATGGCGCGCATCCGGACCGGGGCATCGATCCGGTTCTCATAGCGGCGGCGGTTATTCAGGCGCTGCAGTCGATTGTCAGCCGAAATATCAATGCCTTTCATCCTTCCCTGCTCAGCGTGACGAGAGTCAGCGCGGGGACGACCTGGAACGTGATTCCGGCAGAGGCTGTGATGGAAGGCACTGTCCGTACGATGGAACGGGAGGACAGGATTCTGTACAGGGAGCGTCTGCATGAAATTGCAAAGAAGACAGCGCAGGCGTACGGCGCGGAGGCGGAAGTGGAATGGATCGAAGGACCGCCTGCCACATACAATGACAGACAGATGGCGGAGAACAGTGTAAAACTGGCGGAGGAGATGGGATTTTCGACAGCAGTGGAAGAAAGCTCTCTCGGCGGGGACGATTTCGCTTTTTATGAGGAAAAAATACCGGGCTGTTATGTGAAGCTTGGAACCGGAATCGGACATCCGATTCATCACCCGGCTTTCGAGGTGAAACCGGAGATGCTGCTTCGCGCGGCACGGTTTTTGTGCGCGTGCCTGACAGCAGTGTTCTGAGCGAAAGCACGGGATGCCGCAAAAAGAGATTACTCAGTCCGCAGGAGGCATCGAAACTTCCCGCACCAGATTCGTCTGAAAATAATCCTTTATTTCTTCTGCACTCCCGGTTTGTCCGAGTACCCACATCAGCTTTGTGACCGCGGCCTCCGCGGTCATATCATAGGCCTGAAGCACGCCGCCTTTCAGGGCGAGAAGTCCGGTCTCATAGACGGACAGATTGCTGCCTTCATAGGGGCACTGGCTTCCGGCAAGAACCGTCATGCCATTTTCAACAGCCTCCCGGACGGCCGAAGCGAAATCATGTTTTAAAAAGGGCATTCCGCCCAGACCAAATCCCTCAATGTAAATACCCCGGTATCCCTGTTTCCGTAAGAGTTTGAGGATAGACGGATCGATACCCGGATACAGCTTCAGAAGAAAAACACGGTCAGAATAAGCCGGTTGTACCCGAAAAACGCCCTTTTTTTCAGGCAGAAGTTCTTTTCTGATATGAAGTCCGAGAGCGCTGATTTCCGCCACGTTGGGATAATTGGCGCTGTCAAAGGCATCAAAGCTCATGGATCGGATTTTGGATGTCCGGCAGCCCAGCATGACCTTTCTGTTGAAAGCGACAAAGACGCCGGCGCATCCGCCTGCCGCCATATGAATCGCACACCGGCAGTTTTCCATGGCATCCGCCACCGGATGGGAAATGGAAAGCTGGCTTCCGGTGATCACGACCGGGAGCGGAACATTCTGCAGCATAAAAGAAAGCATGGAGGCCGTATAAGCAAGCGTATCCGTACCATGGAGGATGACGATTCCCTCGTAATTTCTGTAAACCTGTCCGATTTTTGCGGCCAGAGCCGCCCAGTCTTCAGGAAAAATATTTGCGCTGTCGAGGGAACAGAAATCTTCCGTTTCCAGCTCCAGATTTTTCGAAACCATGCGAAGCTCATTCAGAATTTCGCTGCTGGAAAGCCCCGGACTTAATCCCTGTTCACTGTGAACGGAAGAGAGCGTTCCGCCTGTGTTGATGATCAGAATTCTTTTTTTCATCTGAAATATGCCTTTCTGTAAGCTTTTGGTTCTGTATCCTCTTATACCTGTGGTTTATGCCCTTTCAAATTGTCCGCATCTGGCTTTTGGCGGTTTAAAAATAATCCGAAAAATAAGGCTTTTCGACCGGAATCAGCCGTTCCAGCCATGTCAGCATATAGTATTCCGTCTGAATTTTTTCATGTTCATAAAGATAAGTCGGCCTTTTATAGCCCATCAGCATTGTCGTCAGCGTGTTGACGGTAAGCTCCACGACATTGATGCTCTGATTGTTTTCCACCCGTTCGCAGATTGTTTTTCCATCGCGCCAGGATACCATATAATCTCCTTCGTTCCAGGGAGCCATGGCATCATGGACGAGAAAATGGAGCTTGAGTTCCTCAGGCTGCACCTGATAGGGGTAGTCCGTGAGAAATGCTTTCACATCGACGATACGGGCCATAATATAGGGCGAGATTGTTTCCGTAATTTCGCTGTCGTCGAACAGATAGGCCATCGTTTCACCGGAATAGTTGTCGCCCTGCACCTGTGTGATCATGGAGAAATGGGCGCTGATATAATTCCACAGGCCATGGTTTGCCTCGATATTCAGATATACCATTTCCTTGATATGAAAAATTTCATTGGCGATGTAATAGACCACATAGCCGAGCGGTTTGTGCTCCCGGCTGTAATAAACGGCCGCGATAATATCTTCATTGTCCCAGCGCCAGTATTCTTCCCAGGACAGGGTATCGCGGATGAGCGCGCCATGCCGCTGCAGGGCGAAATAGGAGTGAACATTGTGATAGTCCTCTGAATCCAGACTGACCCGCTCCACCATGCCGTCCACCGGGACCGCCCTGGGAAGCTGTGTGTCTTTGACGATGAAGGTGAGTTTATCGGATACGATTTCCCAGCCCATTTTGCGGTAAAAGGGAATAGAATACGGATATAGAAAGGAAAGCGGCATTTTCTGTCGGTGGATATAATCGAGCGCATGCCTCATCAGAGAATGAATCAGCCCGCGGCCGGTATATTCGGGGTAAGTGGCGACGCCGGTAATGCCGCCCATGTCCATGATCTCATCGTGGATATTTACCTTCATAGAGTAAACGACAATCATGGATGCCAGTTTCTCCTGATAGAACCAGCCCAGTACATATGCTTCTTCCAGAATGGGGCGTTTGGCGTATTTGATTTCGTCCTGTTCCCATCCCGTCTGAAAAAGATCGTAGGATGTAACCTGAAAAGCGTATTGCAGCAGTGCGTTGAACTGCTCCAGATCGCCCTTATCAAGTTCCCGCATCTTAAAGTTTTCATTGACTTCCAGATAAATGTGTTCGTGTGTCTCTTCCATATTGATTTCCATGACTTTCTCGCCGTTAAGCTCCCGGAACAGGCAGGCCTGCCTGAGAGATTGCCCGTATTTCGAGCGCAGCTTCTTTAAACGGCGTGCGTTTTTGCTTTCTTTATCATACTCGATGGAGAACGGATTTTCAAGACGTGATAACTGAGCGGCCGCGAAAAATCTCTCTGAAAAATTTTTCTGCGGGGCCGGGGAAAACCTTCTTGACAACTTTCTTTTTCTGATATTATAATAAGTCCAATATCCATATGCAAAGGCATTGAAGAAGAGAGTACCTGATTTTTCAAAATCGCAGCGAGCCGGTGACGGTGCAAGACCGGTATGAGTAGGAAATCGGGGAAGATCACTTCCGAGCTTTCGTCCGAACCCCGAAAGGGCAGTAGAGACTGACGGCATTCCACCGTTACCGGAAACCGTATGAGATCCGTTCTTGCAGCAGCGAAGCGGCGGGACAGATATTCGTACGTTGTAACGGGTGGTATAACGAGCGCGCATGGCCTTGTCCTTTTACGGGATGAGGCCTTTTTTAGTAACTTTTTTATCAATCAGAAACGGAGGGTTTAGGATGTATCAGAAAGTCGATACCAGTTTGAACTTTGTGGACAGAGAGAAAGAAGTGGAGCTGTTCTGGAAAGAAAACGACATTTTCAGGAAAAGCATGGATTCCCGGAAGGAGGGGCCGACATATACTTTTTACGACGGGCCGCCGACCGCCAACGGAAAGCCCCATATCGGTCATGTTCTGACCCGTGTCATCAAGGATATGATTCCGCGGTACCGCACAATGAAGGGATATATGGTGCCCCGGAAGGCGGGATGGGATACGCACGGACTTCCCGTAGAGCTGGAAGTGGAGAAGCTGCTCGGTCTGGATGGCAAGGAGCAGATCGAGGAATACGGTCTGGACCCTTTTATCGGCAAATGTAAGGAGTCGGTCTGGAAATACAAAGGCATGTGGGAGGAGTTTTCGGGAACCGTAGGATTCTGGGCGGATATGGATGACCCCTATGTGACCTATCATGATAATTTTATCGAGTCCGAGTGGTGGGCCCTGAATGAAATCTGGAAGAAGGGACTTCTGTATAAAGGATTTAAAATCGTGCCCTACTGTCCGCGCTGCGGGACGCCGCTTTCCTCTCACGAGGTGGCGCAGGGCTATAAGGCGGTGAAGGAACGTTCCGCGGTGGTGCGCTTTAAGGTGGTCGGAGAAGACGCGTATTTCCTCGCATGGACGACGACGCCCTGGACGCTTCCTTCCAATGTGGCGCTGTGCGTGAATCCGCAGGAAAGCTATGTGAAGGTAAAAGCGGCGGACGGCTGTGTTTATTATATGGCGGAAGCGCTTCTTGATAAAGTGCTCGGCAGGCTTTCGGAGGAAGGAAAACCGGCTTATGAAATAATGGAAAGCTACGTTGGAACCGATCTGGAATACAAGGCATATGAACCGTTGTTTGCCTGTGCCGGGGAGGCCGCGGCAAAGCAGCGTAAGAAAGCGCATTTTGTAACGTGTGACAATTATGTTACGATGACGGACGGTACCGGTATCGTTCATATCGCGCCGGCGTTCGGTGAGGATGACGCGCAGGTAGGACGGAAATATGATCTGCCGTTCGTGCAGTTTGTAAATGGCAGGGGTGAGATGACAGAGGAGACCGCCTATGCGGGAATGTTTGTCAAAAAGGCGGACCCGGAAATCCTGAAGGACCTTGATAAAGAAGGAAAATTATTCGATGCGCCGAAGTTTGAGCATGATTATCCGTTCTGCTGGCGCTGTGATACGCCGTTAATTTATTATGCGCGCGAGTCCTGGTTTATCAAGATGACGGCAGTCAGAGATGATCTGGTGCGCAATAATAAGACCGTAAACTGGATTCCCGAATCCATCGGAGAAGGGCGGTTCGGCAACTGGCTGGAAAATATTCAGGACTGGGGCATTTCCAGAAACCGTTACTGGGGCACGCCGTTAAACGTATGGGAATGTGAGGGCTGCGGCCATATGGAATCCGTCGGTTCCCGTGAGGAGCTTGCGAAAATGAGCGGCAATCCTGCGGCGGAGACGGTGGAGCTGCACAGACCCTATATCGACGAAATCACGATTCCCTGTCCGAAGTGCGGCAAGACGATGAAGCGTGTGCCGGAAGTGATCGACTGCTGGTTTGATTCCGGCGCGATGCCATTTGCACAGCATCATTATCCGTTCGAAAACAAAGAACTGTTCGAGAGCCAGTTTCCGGCACAATTTATTTCGGAGGCGGTGGATCAGACGAGAGGATGGTTCTATTCCCTGATGGCGGAATCGACGCTGCTGTTCAATCAGGCGCCTTTTGAAAATGTGATCGTACTCGGCCATGTACAGGATGAGAACGGACAGAAGATGTCCAAATCGAAAGGAAATGCGGTCGATCCCTTCGATGCGCTTGCGACTTATGGTGCGGATGCGATTCGATGGTATTTCTATATCAATTCCGCCCCCTGGCTTCCGAACCGGTTCCATGGCAAGGCGGTACAGGAGGGACAGCGGAAGTTCCTCGGAACGTTGTGGAATACCTATGCCTTTTTCGTGCTGTATGCGAATATCGATCAATTCGACGCAACCGGATATACGCTGGATTACGAGAAACTGCCGGTTATGGACAAGTGGCTGCTTTCCAAACTGAATACGGCCGTAAAGGAAGTGGACGATGATCTGAATGAATATAAAATACCGGAGGCGGCACGTGTTCTGGACAATTTTGTCGATGAGATGAGCAACTGGTATGTCAGAAGGAGCAGAGAGCGTTTCTGGGCGAAAGGAATGGAGCAGGATAAGATCAATGCTTACATGACCCTGTATACGGCGCTTGTAACGATCAGTAAATGCGCCGCTCCGATGGTGCCTTTTATGACGGAGGAAATCTACCTGAATCTGGTTAAGAGCATTGATGAAGGAGCCCCGGAGAGCATTCATCTGTGTGACTTCCCCGTATCGGATGAAAAGCTGATCGACCGGGAACTGGAAGCGGCGATGGAAGAAGTTCTGAAAATCGTCGTAATGGGGCGCGCGGCGAGAAACGCGGCCAATATCAAGAACCGTCAGCCGATCGGTACGATGTTTGTAAAGGCGGAGCAGACGCTTGGCGAATTTTATCAGGAGATTATCAAAGACGAGCTGAACGTGAAAGAAATCCGGTTTACGGACGATGTCAGGGAATTTACGAGCTACAGTTTCAAACCTCAGCTTCGTACGGTAGGACCGAAATACGGAAAACAGCTCGGCGGCATTCAGAAATATCTCGGCGGCGTGGACGGCAATGCGGCGATGGATGAACTGAATGAGAAAGGCGTGCTGAGATTTGATGTGGGTGGTGTGGAAATCGAGCTTACCAAAGATGACCTGCTCATCGAAATGGCACAGAAGGAAGGATATGTGTCCGAGGCGGACGGCAGTGTAACGGTAGTGCTTGATACCAATCTGTCGGAAGAGCTGGTTGAGGAAGGCTTTGTATACGAAGTCATCAGTAAAATCCAGACGATGCGTAAGGAAGCGGACTTCGAGGTTATGGACCATATCAGAGTTTCAATCTGTGAAAATGAGAAAATCGCGAAGATCGTCCGGAAAAACGAAGCGATGATCGCCGGAAAGGTGCTGGCGGAAAATATCGTGGAGAAGGAAAGCCTTGCCATAGCAAAAGAATGGAATGTGAACGGTGAAAAGGTTGTAATCGGCGTGGAGAAAATCTGAAGGGAGCGCGAAGCGCTTTCGATGGATGCTTATTAAAAAATGGTCCCGACGATAATTTGATTAGATTAACAGTAGTCAAAAGTTGAAATTCGTACTATAATAGGCTCAGCGGTGGAAAAACATCACCGCTGAGCCGAAAGTTGCCTGGCGGCAACTTCCCTGATGTGGCGGAGTGGTGTAACGTGAAAACATCACCGCCGAAAGTTGCCATCAGGCAATAGAGTAAAAAAGTGTTATCGCTGGGACAAGGTTACGTAATCAGATATGAAGGAGGCAGATAAATGCAAAAGAAAGCGATGAAGTTTGATACGGAAATGTTTAAACGAAGTGTGCTTTATAATGTTAAGACGCTTTACCGGAAAACACTGGAGGAGGCGACCGATCAGCAGGTCTTTCAGGCGGTATCCTATGCGGTGAAAGACGCGATTGTGGATCAGTGGCTGGCAAGCCAGAAGGAATATGACAGGCAGGACCCCAAGATGGTATATTATCTGTCGATGGAATTTCTGATGGGACGTGCCCTGGGCAATAACATGATTAACCTTGGAGCTTATAAGGTATTTCAGGATGCGCTTGCGGAGCTTGGCATCGATATTAATGTGATAGAAGATCAGGAGCCGGATGCGGCGCTTGGAAACGGAGGCCTCGGCAGACTGGCGGCCTGCTTCCTCGATTCTCTTGCGACGCTTGGATATGCGGCATACGGCTGCGGCATCCGTTATCGTTACGGAATGTTCAAGCAGGAGATACGGGACGGTTATCAGATCGAGGCGCCGGATGACTGGTTAAAGGACGGCAATCCGTTCGAACTGCGCAGACCGGAATATACGAAGGAAGTAAAATTCGGCGGTTATGTCAATGTCTATGTGGATGAAAATGGCAGAAGCAATTTCAGGCAGGAAGGCTATCAGTCGGTACGGGCAATTCCTTATGACATACCGATTGTGGGCTATGGCAATGGTATCGTCAATACGCTTCGGATCTGGGACGCGGAGCCGGTAGAGTGCTTCCATCTGGATTCCTTTGATAAGGGTGATTACCACAAGGCGGTAGAGCAGGAGAATCTTGCGAGAAATATTGTAGAAGTGCTCTATCCGAACGATAACCATTATGCAGGCAAGGAACTTCGTTTAAAACAGCAGTATTTCTTTATTTCCGCATCCGTGCAGGAAGCTGTGGAAAAATATATGCGGAAGCATGACGATATCAGGAAGTTCCATGAGAAAGTAACGTTCCAGCTGAATGATACGCATCCGACGGTAGCGATCGCGGAGCTGATGCGTATTCTGATGGACGATTACTATCTGACATGGGAAGAGGCATGGGAGGTTACGACGAAGACCTGTGCCTATACGAATCATACAATCATGGCAGAAGCGCTTGAGAAATGGCCGATCGAGCTGTTCTCCAGACTGCTTCCCCGCGTATACCAGATCGTGGAAGAGATCAACCGCAGATTTGTGGCGCGTATTGAGCAGATGTACCCCGGCAATCAGGAAAAGGTGCGTAAGATGGCGATCATCTACGACGGACAGGTGAAGATGGCTCATCTTGCCATCGCGGCAGGCTATTCCGTAAACGGTGTTGCGAGATTACATACGGAAATTTTGAAGAATCAGGAGCTGAAAGACTTCTATGAGATGATGCCGGAGAAATTCAACAACAAGACGAACGGCATTACCCAGAGAAGATTTTTGCTGCATGGTAATCCGCTTCTTGCGGACTGGGTAACGGCGCATGTGGGTGACGACTGGATCACCGATCTGCCGAGGATCAGCAAGCTGAAAATTTATGCGGATGACGAAAAGGCCCAGCAGGAGTTTATGAATATCAAATACCAGAACAAAGTTCGTCTGGCAAAATATATTCTGGAGCATAACGGCGTACAGGTAGACCCCCGTTCGATTTTCGATGTGCAGGTCAAGAGACTGCATGAGTATAAACGTCAGTTGTTAAATATTCTGCACGTAATGTATCTGTACAATGAGTTAAAAGAGCATCCGGATATGGATTTCTATCCGAGAACCTTTATTTTCGGTGCGAAGGCGGCGGCAGGCTACCGGAATGCGAAACTGACCATTAAGCTGATCAATGCGGTGGCGGATGTCATCAATAATGATGCGGCGATCAATGGCAAAATCAAAGTCGTATTTATCGAGAATTACCGCGTATCCAATGCGGAAATGATTTTTGCGGCGGCGGATGTATCGGAACAGATTTCCACGGCAAGTAAAGAAGCTTCCGGTACGGGTAATATGAAGTTTATGTTAAACGGCGCGCTCACGATTGGTACGATGGATGGCGCGAACGTGGAGATTGTGGAAGAGGTCGGAGAAGAGAATGCCTTTATCTTCGGTCTGAGCTCCGATGAGGTTATCCGTTATGAAAACTGTGGCGGATACAGCCCGATGGATATTTTCAACAATGATCCCGACATCAGAAAGGTGCTGATGCAGCTGATTAACGGAACATATTCGAGAAATGATACGGAGCTGTTCAGGACGTTATATAATTCTCTGTTAAATACGCAGAGCACCTCAAAAGCGGATACCTATTTTATACTGAAGGATTTCAAGCCCTACGCGGAAGCGCAGCGGAAGGTGGAAGCGGCTTACCGGGATGAAAAGAGCTGGGCAAGAAGCGCGATCTTAAACGTGGCGTGCTCCGGTAAGTTTACTTCCGACAGAACCATTCAGGAATATGTGGATGATATCTGGAAGCTTGACAGGGTAGTGATTCCTGAAAAGGCGGAGAAGTAAACGGCCGCGGCAAATGGAAATTTGAAAAACAGAACAGGAAATACGATAAGAAGAGACTGTTGTTCGGACAGTCTCTTTTTTTCTGCAGGCAGCGGCACAAAAAGTCCGGAAACTGGCCATAAATATCATGTGCGCAACAAAAGTTGCACAAAAAAGCGTCAAAATTGTTTATCCTTCACAACAGATTTTGGCGTTTTTCTAAGCGGCGGTCAATAGTTTTTGTGCACTATTTTAATTATAATAATTTTATAAAAAATATTTTATTTATATTAACAAAAAAGAAAGAATTGATGTGCGCAATTCAAAGTTGCTCAAAGTTAAAAGGGAGCAGCGCAAAGATTCGGGAAGGGAGAAGGTTTTATGAAAAAGAAAACGGAAACGAAGCGGTATAAAACGCCGTTTCTAAAGACAGTCAAAAAGCACTGGATGCTGCTTCTGATGTTGTCACCGGCACTGATCTATGTCATTCTGTTCAATTACATACCGATGACCGGCATCGTACTGGCATTCAAGAAATACCAGTATGCGGGAGGTATTTACGGTTCCCCCTGGAATGGACTGAGCAACTTTAAAGCCCTTTTGATTTCAGGAAAGCTCGGACAGGTAACGCGTAATACGCTTCTTTATAACATCGCTTTTATTTTTCTGGGAGTAGTGTGTGAAATGGGAAGCGCCATTTTGTTAAACGAGCTGATGAACAAATATTTCAAGAAAATTGCGCAGTCATTTATGTTTTTGCCCTATTTTATCAGCTGGGTAGTTGCGGGCGCGATCATGTACAATATTTTCAATTATGAAAGAGGTGTGTTCAACCACATTCTGACATGGCTCGGCATGAATCCTTTCGATCTCTATAATACGCCGGGTGCATGGCCTCCGGTACTGATTTTCTTAAAGCTCTGGAAGGGAACGGGATATGGCTCCGTCGTCTATCTGGCAGCGATTACGGGACTGGATCAGGAAATGTTCGAGGCAGCGGCAATCGATGGCGCTAACGCATGGCAGAGAATCCGTTATCTGACCATTCCTTCCCTGAAACCAACCATGATGATCATGGTGCTGCTCGCGATCGGAAATATTTTCCGCGGCGACTTCGGATTGTTCTATCAGACCGTAAAGAGCAGCGCACTTTTACAGCCGATGACGGATATTATCGATACGTATGTATTCCGTCTGTTGATTGATACGGGTGATATCGGCGTATCCGCGGCAGCGGGTCTTTACCAGTCGATCCTGTGTCTGATCACGATTACACTCTGTAATAAGCTGGTGAAAAGAGTCAATCCGGACTACGCATTATATTAAGGGAGGTGGATATTGTGTCCAAAGTTATGATAAAGCAGAAACGTCACATGAGCAAAGACGTGCTTTCGGTCAATATTGTGGGATATGTGGTAATCGGTATTTTTGCACTGCTCTGTCTTATGCCGTTCTATCTGATCATCGTGGCTTCCTTTACGGATGAGGCTTCCCTGATTCGGAACGGATATCCGCTCATTCCGACGGATGTCAGCATTCAGAGCTACCTGTTATGTCTGAAGAATCCGGTGGCGATTCTGAAAGCCTATGGGACGACGATTGGAATTACGGTCGTGGGAACTTTTCTGTCGGTGCTGCTTGCAACGATGACGGGCTATGTGCTGTCGCGTCAGGATTTTCCATGGAGAAATAAATTTTCCTTTTTCTTCTTCTTTACGACGCTGTTCAGCGGCGGTCTGGTGCCCTGGTATATGATGTGCGTGCGGTACCTGAATTTTAAGAATTCTTACATAGCGATTATTCTGCCGCTGATGTTTTCGGTATGGAATATGATCATCGCGAAGTCCTTTATGATGGGCATTCCAAGTGCGCTGACGGAGTCTGCAAAGATTGACGGCGCCAATGATTTCGTCATCTATGTGAAGCTGATTCTTCCGTTAAGCAAGCCCCTGATCGCGACACTGAGTCTGTTCTCGGCGTTGGCTTACTGGAATGACTGGTATAACTGTATGCTGTTCATAACCGATGAAAACAAGTTCATGCTGCAATATTATCTGCAGAGAATACTGGGCAGCGCGGAGGCGATGAGAATTGTCGCGGAAAAATCCGGCATGGCGCTTCCGACGATCCCGCTGGAAAGTATGAAGATGGCGATGACCGTTATCGCAACCGGGCCAATCGTTCTGCTGTATCCGTTCGTACAGCGCTATTTTGTAAAGGGTCTTACGATCGGGGCTGTGAAAGGCTGAAAAAGGAAGAGCCTTTTGTCCTGTGGGGCATGAAGGCATACGGAAATGAAAATGGAAATAAGTATATCACTAAAATAATACAAAAAAGGAGAGAAACTATGAAAAAGAAAAAAATTCTGTCACTTACTTTGGCAACATGTCTCGCCATGTCTGCGCTCACCGGCTGTGGCGGGGGAGATTCCGGTTCTGCGGATAAGACGCCTGACAGTTCTTCGGGCAGCGCGTCAGACAGCAGTTCTTCAGGAAGCGCTGACAACACGACGGCTTCTTCAGGCGACAGCGCGCCGGCGGTTTCACTGGACAGCCTTCCGGCAGCGGTAGGAGAGGGAACAATTGTGGCATCTCCCGATTTCTATGCGTCAACGGATTTGAGCGATCCTTACACCGTAAATATGTATCTGATCGGTGATACGCCGAATGACTGGGATAAGGTTCTTGGAATGGTAAATGAATATCTTGAGCCGTATAATACGGATCTTGCGGTTACGTTTATGAGCTGGAGTGATTATCAGACGATGTATTCCCTCGTGCTTGCAGGCGGTGAACAGGTAGACCTGATCTTTACGGCACCCTGGTGTTATATGTATACCGAGGCAGCAAAAGGTTCCTTCTATGAGCTTTCGGACGATTTCATCGCAAATTATATGCCGCTTGCGAACAAATATCAGGATAAGGAAAGCTGGAGCGAGACGACGCTTTCCGGTAAAACGATCGCAGTGCCGTCCAACGTAGCGGCTGCGATGGGAAAGATCGTGGCAATCCGTCAGGATCTTGCTGACAAACACGGCATCGGCGAATTAAAGACATGGGATGATTATATGAATTTCATGATCACAATGGGTGAGAAGGAAACGCCGGAAAGCGGTATTTACGGCCTTGCATCTTCCGTAGATAACAATGAGCTCTGGGATGTATACCGCCAGCAGTATGACACCTTCCTGGCATTGGACAGCGATTATTTCGATATGATCTATTCATGGGACGGCGACCTTCCGACTGCGGATGAAATTACGATGACATATGAGACGGACTGGTTCCGCGAATATGCGAAGGATATGAAGACACTGGCGGATGCCGGCTGCTGGAGCCGCAGCGCATTGACCAATACCGTAACGGATGATGATGCATTCGGCGCGCTGCAGGGAGCATCCATCGCATGGAACGGTTCCGTAATTACCTATGTAAAACAGGCAGAGCAGAGCGAAGGCGTTCAGTGTGCTCTTTATGACCTGACAACGGATCACTTTGTAGGATGTGAGGCATTTTCCAACAACGATATGGCGATCGCGGCAGGTTCCAAGAACCCGGAGCGTGCGGCAATGGTGCTCGATCTGATCAAATTCGACACTTATCTGAACAGACTGTTGATTCTCGGTGTGGAGGGCGAGCATTACAGCATTGACGATCAGGGATACTATACGGAACTGGAGAAATCCACTGATTATGCCGCGTATGCGATTTCCGCTTCCTGGGCAATCAAAAATTCCGATCTGCATGAAGCAGGAGCAGATCCCCGTATGCAGGCAATTTCCGACGGCTGGGGTGAGAGAGTGGAGAACAATCCGACAATTACCTTCGTATTCGATACAACGCCTGTAGATTCTTATCTGGCGGCCGTAAAAGTGGTATTGGATGACTATGTTCCCATGCTGGAGCTCGGACTCGTAGATGATGTTGACAAGACACTGGATGAGATGATTCAGAAATGTTATGATTCCGGTTTGCAGAATGTAAAGGATGAGTTCAATACTCAGTACGAAGCATGGTATGCGACCCGTTGACGATCCATCTGCGGAATAATCGACAGACCGCTTCATGCACATTGAAGTGATATCGTTTCAGAATGTAAGAAAGAAGGGCTGCCGCCCACTGGATATTTCGGCCGGTGCGGTAGCCCTTTTTTTAAAAATCGGGAATCTTGCCGGATAAGGAAAGGATATTGTTACGGATGAAAACATATTTGTGTGGAAAAGAACCGCGATGCATGGAATGTTTTGACTTTGAATGGTATTTTTATCACGGGGAAAAGGAGCCTCTTCCCGGAGCGCATGATCTGGAAGGCTTCCGGAAAGTACAGCTTCCCCATGACTGGAGTCTTTCTTACCCGTTCGATGAGAATGCATCCTCCTGCGGCTCCGGCGGCTATGTGGAGACAGGCGTCGGCTGGTATCGAAAGCTGTTTAAGACAGCCGGAGACATTGCGGCGGGGGAGAAAATCTGTCTGAAGTTTGACGGCGTATATATGCTGGCCGACGTATGGGTAAACGGCCGTAAGGCTGGGCGGCATGTTTATGGCTATACCCCCTTTGAGTGGGATATTACGAAGCTGCTTCGAAACGGTGAAGAGAACGTGGTGGACGTGAAGGTGGACAATTCCGCCCAGCCGGCTTCCAGATGGTATTCCGGTTCCGGCATCACGAGGGACGTATGGCTGTACCGGGTAAAGGAAGCGCATATTCTGCCTTATGGGGTATGGGTAAGACAGCCGGAGGTATCCCCGGAGCGGGCGAAGCTGCGGATTGAGACGAGATTTTCCATACCTGGCATCAGGGCGGATGAGGACATACCGGCAGTGAAAATCTTTTGGGTGGAGACAGAGATTCGTTCGCCGCAGGGCGGTTTATGCGCTGTGGAGAGAAAAGAGGCCGAATGGGAGGCTCCATCCGAAGCCGCGCCGGATGGCAGGGGGGAAGCGGCGGTCCGGCAGGATTTTTCCATCGAGTCTCCCATGCTGTGGGATACGGAGCATCCGTTTCTGTATGAAGTGATTACGAGACTTTACATGGGAGATATGCTGTCGGATGAAGTGCACACCCGTACCGGCCTGCGAAGCGCGGTTTTTCATAAAGATCAGGGTTTCCTGCTGAATGGAAGGCAGTGCAAGCTGAACGGCGTCTGCCTGCATCATGACGGGGGATGTGCGGGTGCGGCGGTTCCGGCCGAAGTATGGGAGAGGCGCCTGTTCAAATTAAAAGAAATGGGGGCCAATGCCGTACGGATGGCTCATAATCCGCCGGATCCGGCGCTGTTAGATTTGTGCGACAGGACAGGCTTTCTTGTCATGGATGAGGCATTCGATGAATGGAAGATTCTCAAAGGAAAGGAATTTGGAAGCAATACGCATGAGAGCAGGGGATATTCGGAGTGGTTTCATGACTGCCATGAAGAAGATCTGCGGACAATGCTTCTGCGGGACAGAAATCATCCCTGTATCGTGATCTGGAGTATCGGAAACGAGGTGCCGGATCAGCAGAGTGATCAGGGGTATCTTACGGCGAGACATCTTAAAGAGATCTGCAGGGAACTGGACCCGGACCGTCCTGTTACGCAGGCCAATGATCAGATCTGCTCGGAACCTTTTCCGGCGAAAGAGAGTTTTCTGAAAGAACTGGATGTGGTGGGATATAACTATGTTGGCAGATGGCGGAATCGCGCGGAGACCTTTTATGATGAAGACAGGCGGGCTTATCCGGACTGGTGTATGACGGGGACGGAAAATGGCGGAACGGGCGGCATCCGGGGAGAATACCCGATGGAAATGTCAGAGAAAGAGGGCTGGTGGAGACGGCCTTATTACAGCGCTCCGGTGGAAAGCGGAAGACTCCTGCGTTATACCATGTCCCACGATTATGTGGCCGGCGATTTTATGTGGACGGGGATAGACTATCTGGGAGAGGCGCATTGGCCGGAGCGCTCCTCCAGTGCGGGGGTGTTGGATACATGCGGCTTTGAAAAGGACGGATACTATTTCTATCAGAGCATCTGGAAACGGGAGAAGCCCATGGTACATCTGCTTCCTCACTGGAATCTGGAGATCGAAGAAGGAACCATACTGCCCGTATTATGTTATACGAGCTGTGACTGTGTAGAATTATTCCTGAATGGGAAATCTTATGGTAAGAAGGCTTATGCCTATCCGAATTACGGGATGACGGAAGAATACGGGCATTTTGAGAAAATGCCGATGGCTGTGAGCACGGGCGATCTGTTTTTATGCTGGGATGTACCCTATGAACCGGGCTGTATTGAGGCGGTTGGTTACCGCAACGGAGAGGAAGCGGCACGCTGTAGTATGAGAACGGCGGGGAAGCCGGAGGAGATACGGTTATCCTGTTATCAGGACAGACTTGCGGCGGACGGCAGAAGCGCCGCGCAGATCGAAGTATCGATTGTCGACAGGGAAGGTAATTTCTGTCCGCAGGCAGACTGTGACGTGACATTTACGGTGGAAGGACCGGCTTTCTTAACCGGTGTGGATAACGGAAATCCCAGATGCCATGAAAGCATGAAAGGGAATCATATTTCCGCTTTTCATGGGAAGGCTTTTGCGCTGCTTCGGTCGGATGGGGAAGCGGGGATCTGCGTGATCAGGGCATCGGCTGTGGGGGTGAAAGAAAACACTGTTGAAATCCGATTTGAATAAGGAACTTTCAGGAGAGGAGGTAAAGAGCGTGACGCAGAAAGAAATTGCTGAAGCGCTTGGATTATCAAAGACGACGGTCTCAAGAGCGATTTCCGGAAAAGGAAGAATCGGGGAAGAGACAAGAAATAAAATCCTGAAATATATGAGAGACCATCAGGCGAACAAGAATGGCGTACTGCCGACCAGACTTCTTGGGGTAGCGCTTCCGGCGGACAGCAATATCAATACGAATCATTTTTTCGCGGAATGTCTGTATGGAGTCTGCGAAGCGGCAGCCTATATGAATTATAATGTACTTGTTATGAAGGTTACGGAAGGCGATATTTCCGAGGTCATCAATGCGGTGGAAGGCGGGAAGATCGATGCGGTGATTCTGACAAGAAGCATGGAAAATGACAGGGCGATGCAGTATCTGGAAAAAACAGGTTTTCCGGTGGGGCTTGCGGGACAGTATGCCGGTGAGGATGTCATTACCGTCGATATCGATAATCAGGGAGCGACGGAAGAACTGGTTACGATGATGATCGCGAAAGGATTTCGGCGTTTTGCCCTGATTCTGGAGGAAATTAATTATGTGGTGAACCGCAACCGGTATAACGGGTTTATGAATGCCCTTATGAAAAGCGGCATATCGGAGAAAAAGCAGTATATTTATGCGGGGAAGGTTTACGACAATGTGATGGAAATGGTGATGGCCGATATCCTTTCCAATAAAACGGACTGCATCGTCTGCGGCGATGATGAGCTGTGCGTCCGGATTATGTCCTGGCTGCAGGGAGAGGGATAC
>CALDLG010000030.1 GCA_937910785.1 uncultured Lachnospiraceae bacterium
CCTGCCTGCGGATTGAAACAGAAGGCGATTTCCTGAAGGTGGATGAGACGCTCGTGACGGAAGATGCCTTTCTGGGAAATCTTTATCGTTTATATTATTACATACGGGAAGAAAAACTGCATGCCGGAAATAATTATGGTTATATCCGGCTGATCAGTTTCGAGCGGGTGATTACGATTCCGGTTACGGTGGTCTGCCGGGAAGAGGGCCGATGGAAGATGGTGGGCCTCGGACGGGAGAAAAAGCGGGTGACCATGCAGCTGATACAGTATTATCAGGCGTTTCGTCTGAAAAAGATCGGCGCGGCGACCTGGATGGAAGAGACCGGTAAGCTGATAGAGCGTCTGCAGGAGGTAGACGGGAAAGACATATCATTCAAACTTTTTCAGGCGCAGCTTTATATTACGCAGGAACGCTTTCACGAAGCGGAGTGGAGACTGGAGCAGTGCAGGGCACAGGCGGAGGAACAGCGTGGAGAGAAGCCGGAGCTCTGGTGCTATTATCTGTATCTGAGAACGCTTTGCAGTAAAAGCGATAAATATGTGGATGAAATTTCCGGCAGGATTACTTTCCTGTACGAGAGAAACCGTGGCAATTGGCGGATTGCATGGCTGCTGTTGTTTCTCGCCGATGAGTATTCCGGAAGCGCGGCCAGAAAATGGGCGCTTTTGGAGGAGCTTTTTACATATAGATGCCGCAGTCCGATTATTTATATGGAGGCGTGGAATCTTCTTTGCATGAATCCGGCCATGCTGATGAAGCTGGATGAATTTGAATTGCAGATACTGAATTTTGCAGTAAAGAATGAGGTTATGAAGGACGATGTCCTTTTGCAGCTTTTGTACCTGGCGCAGAAGCAGAAGAATTATTCGAAGCTGCTTCTGCGGATCCTGATCTCCTGTTACGAAAAAAAGCCTCAGAACGAGACGCTGCAGGCCATCTGTTCCACACTGATCAAGGGGAACAGGCGGGGCAGCCGGTATTTCAAATGGTATCAGGCGGGAGTGGAGGAGAATCTGCGGATTACCCGGCTGTACGAATATTATATGATGTCAGTTACGCTGGATGACCGGCAGAAGCTTCCCAAAATGATTCTGATGTATTTTTCCTATCAGTGTGATCTCCATTACGAAATTACGGCATGGCTGTATGCATATGTGTGGAAGCATCAGGAAGAACTGCCGGAAATCTATATCGGTTATCTGCCGGCGATAGAACGCTTTGTAACGGAGCAGATCAGACAAAGGAGAATCAATAAAAATCTGGGCTATCTGTACCGGAATGTACTGGGCCGGTCCATGATCAATGAGGAACTGGCGGCAGCGCTGACAGATCTTCTGTTCATGCAGGATATTACGGTGGACAGCGATGCGGTAAGACAGGTGGTGCTGATTTATCCTTACGGGGCAACGGAAACGGCCTTTCCGGTAACAGGCCGGAGGGCGCAGGTGCCAGTATATGACGGGGAATGCAGGATCGTGCTGGAGGATGGCGGGCGCAACCGTTATACGGCGAGTATTTCACATCGGATGGAGCCGCTTGTGACGACGGGCAGGCTGTTTGATCTGGCATCGCCTTTTATCAGGGAACATCTGGGGTATGCGCTTCATGTCTGCTATGACAATGGGAACGATCCGGATATCAGGGAAGAGAATGCGGGGCAGTTCCGGTATCTGGCGGATTCCGCTTTCCTGACGGAGAAAAGGCGGCAGGAGATTCGGATTGGGCTTGTAAAGTTCTATTATGAAAAGGACCGGATGTGGGAACTGGACGATTATCTGTTTTCTCTGCGGCCGGAACAGATTGCGGCGGAGGACAGAAAGGAAATCGTGCGCATGATGGTTCTGCGCGGCATGTATCGGGAAGCCTATGAATGGGTTCACCATACCGGTCCGTACCGGATCGATGTGAAGACGCTTGTCCGGCTGGCCAGCCGGCTGCTGACATCCGGAGAACAGAACCAGGAGGAAGACGCCTTTCTGACGGGCATTCTCCTGTATGTATTGAAAAAAAGAAAATATGACGAACAGATTTTGCGTTATCTGGTTCACTTTTTTAACGGAAGCATTAAAGATATGCGCGATATCTGGAAGGCGGCGGATAATTTCGGCGTGGATGTATATGAAATGAGCGAGCGGATTATCGTCCAGACGCTTTACACAGGTTCTTATATCGGCGAGGAGATGGATATTTTTCATTCCTATTGCAGGGCAAACGGCAAGGAAGAAGTGATTTCCGCTTTTCTTTCCCAGCTCTGTTATGATTATGTAATACAGGAAAAGGTGGTGGATGCGGCGCTGTTTCGGAGCATTTATCAGATGTATCGGGAAAAGGCCGGGCTGCATGTGGTGTGTAAGATCGCCTATCTGAAATATTACGCGGAGAATGAGAATGAAATCAAAGAAGAAATGAAGGGAAGCCTGACGGATTTTCTGAGGGAGCTGCTTCATCAGAAGATTATTCTGCCGTTGTTTAAGTCCTATCAGGGTTATCTGCCCGCGCTCGATATGCTGCAGGACAAGTCCATTCTGGAGTATCGGGCGAAACCGGGACACCGGGCGACGATTCACTATCTGATCCATAAAGAGGACGGAGATGGAGAGGATTACTGCAAGGAAACCATGAAGGATATGTTTGCCGGCATCTGTGTGAAGGAGTTTATTCTGTTTTTCGGAGAGCGGCTGCAATATTATATTACGGAGGAAGTGGACGGGAAGGAACAGGTGACGCAGAGCGGCACGATCAGTAAAAATGACAGCAGCAGCCAGCTGCATACGGGCAGCAGGTTTGGCCTGCTCAACGATATTATGATCGGCAGGACCCTGCAGGATTATGATACGGTGGATTCTTTGCTGGAAGAATATTATAAAAAGGACTTTATGGCCGATAAGCTGTTTACAATACAATAAAAGACGTTTCGGCAGGTGTGGATATGCTTTTTGACAAAAAAACAGATGAAAAAGTGCAGAACGGAAATATTCTCGCTGGCTATGATCTTGGGGATGATTTTTCGCAGATCAGTTATTGCGTTTATGGAGAAGATGCGGTGGAAAGCGTTGCGACCGTGGTGGGGACGAAGCAGTATAATATTCCCACAGTATTATGTAAACGAAAAGGAACAAATCAGTGGCTGTATGGGAAGGACGCCATCAGGCACAGCAAAGAGGAGGAAGGTTTTCTCGTTACCAATCTGCTCGAACTTGCGAGAAAGGGTGACGTAATCATAATTGAGGGGGAGGGATTTGATCCGGTTGCCCTGCTCACCCTGTTTATTAAGAAAAGTCTCGCGCTGCTGAATTTTATGGTGACGACGGAAAACATCGGGGCGATTATGTTTACGGCCGATCATCTGGATGACCGGACGATCGATGTGCTTGCCAAAGCGGCGGTGAATCTGAATCTGAAAACGTCCCGGATCTATTTTCAGAGTCATGTGGAGAGCTTCTATCATTTCGTTCTGCACCAGCCGGAAGAGCTCTGGAATTATCAGGTGCTCGCCTGCGAATGCAGTCGTACAAGGCTGAAGACCTATCGGCTGGAACGGAATAAGAAGACGACACCGAAGGTAGTTCTGATCGAAGAGCAGACTTACCCGGCGCTCGTTCTGCCGGGTGAAGAGGAAGAAGAAGCGGTCCGGGAGGACTGCTGCAGGCTTGCGGATGAGAAGTTTCTGAGTATTCTGCAGGAACAGTGTGCGGACAGGATTACCTCGGCGGTTTATCTGCTGGGCGACGGTTTCCGGGAGGAGTGGGCGAAAGAATCGCTGCGATTTCTGTGCAGGAACCGAAGAGTTTTTCAGGGAAACAATCTTTTCTGTAAAGGGGCCTGTTTCGGGCTGATGGAGAAGATCGAGCCGAGTCAGGCAGGAAAAGAACATATTTTTCTGGGAGCGGATAAATTAAAGGCCAATATCGGAATGAATGTGTTAAAACGTGGGAAAGAATCCTATTATGCGCTGCTCGATGCGGGTGAGAACTGGTATGAGGTCGGGAAGGAATGCGATATCCTTCTGCCGGGAGAGGAAAATGTCGTATCCTTTCTCGTCACGCCGCTGACCGGAAAGCGCGCCCAGCTGCGCGAATTTATTCTGGAAGACGCACCGGTAAGAAACGGCGCGTTTGGCCGTTATTTTATCAGAGTCCGGATGACCTCCGCGGAGTGTGTGGAGGCGGAGATTGTGGACATGGGATTCGGAGAGCTGTTTCCGCCGAGCGGGAAGGTCTGGAAGAAACAGTTCGCAATAACATAGAGACAGCAACGGGAGAAAGGCGGGCAGGATATGAGCCGTATGATATTGGGAACGGGAAGCTATGCCGAAATTCCATATTTTTTTGAAAAAACTTATGTAAACTTATATTCGCTGGAAGAGCTCTGTTATTGCTTTGTGGAAAATGTGGAGCTGCTGGATCAGGAAATCGTGAACGATAAACTGGCGCGCTGGCTGGATGAGCAGTGCGGTTTACAGACGCTTGCCCATGCGCTGTATGCGCTGGTGAACCAGAGAGGTTCGGCGAGCGCATATGTGGGCATGATATTGGAGTACGCGGGGCTGTATCCTGCGGAAACGATCTCTCATGTGGAAGCGGTCATTCGTAACAGCGCCGGGTTAAATTCCTATGAACGGCAGAAGGTAAAGGCGGATTATATGCTGCAGAATAAGCGTTATATGCTCGCGCTGGACCGATATGACGAGCTGCTGTCCGGACTGCCCTCCGGGGAAACGGAGCTGCGGAGCAGAGCGCTGCATAACAGGGGTGTCGTGTATGCGAGACTGTTTTTATTTGAGCGGGCCAAAGAGGATTTTCTGGAAGCCTATCGGTTAAGCGACAGCAGTGAAAGCCTGAAGCAGTATCTGACAGCCAGGCGGATGCAGGATAAAGAAGGCGATTATGTCGATTACGTTGCCGGTCATCCGGAATGGCACGAGGAGTCGCTGCAGGTGGAACAGGCAGTCGAGCAGGCGGCGGGCGAATATGATATGACGGACGAAAACAGAATGCTTTTTACCCTGCGCGTATGCAAGGAAGAGGGAAGCAGTACGGCAGGAAATACGACGCCGTATTATGAAGAGATCGAAAAACTGACGAATGCGCTGAAGGATAATTACAGGGAGATTATGGAAAGATGAATTTATGGAAAAAGCTCTTTGGAAAGTGGAAGAAGAAGCAGCAGGAAGAGGTCGATTACGAGGAAGACTGGGAAGAAGCGGAAGCGGAACAAAGCGTCGATTTTACCAATCGGGAAGTGCGCGAGGAATATGTAAGAAACTGTCTGGCCAAAATGGCGGACGCCGCGAAAGAACTGGAAAATCTGACCTTTGAATACAATACGGTGACTTCTTATCTGAAGGATATGGAGGAAATCGAAGCGCTTCCGGAGGAAGAGGCGGAAGAGCTTCGAAGCTGTGCGAAGAGAGTGGAGCTTCTGCAAAACAGCCGGGACGATTATATGGGCCGGAAACGCCGGATGAGCGACGAGCGTTTCAAACAGATCGAACGCATGTTGGATGAGATCGAGGAAGGCTGTAAAAAATTAAAGGAAGCGGAACAGTATCAGGACCTGATTAAAAAAGATTTAAACCGCCTGGAGGGAGAAAAGCATGCATATCTTTACCGGAAGAACGAGCTGACGGGTGCGATTGCCGATACAAGAGGGATGGCGGCGATCTGTGTTACCGCACTGGGACTCTGTCTGGCGCTGCTGCTTGTATTGCAGTTCTTTCTGGAAATGGATACGAAGGCAGGTTATCTGATTACGGCGGGCGTTGCGGCGCTTGCGATTACGCTGATTTATGTAAAGCATACGGAAGCCAAACGGGAGCTGCAGCGGGTTGAGCTGAGCATCAACAAGATTATCCTGCTGCAGAACCGGGTAAAAATCCGTTATGTCAACAATACAAATCTGCTGGATTATCTGTACCTGAAATATAAGGTGACCAGTGCGGAGGAACTGGAAAAGGCATGGAATCTTTATGATCAGGAGAAAGAGGAGCGTGAGAAATGCAGGCGTGCGGAGCTGGATCTGGATTATACCCAGCAGGAGCTGATCAAAATTCTCAGACGGTATCAGGTCAAAGACCCGGCGATCTGGCTGCATCAGACAGAGGCGATTCTCGACCACAAGGAGATGGTGGAGATCCGTCACGGACTGATCATTCGAAGACAGTCTCTGCGAAGAAGGATGGACTATAATAAGGATGTGGTTGCCGGAGGGTCCCAGAAAGATATTAAGGAGCTTGTAAACCGTTTCCCGCAGTATGGAAAAGAAATCCTGGAAACGGTTGAAAAGTATGAAAAAAGTCTGTAATATAGTGTGAGAAGAGCTTTTGACGTTCAGACAGCAAAGGTCTGAGAATCTGGCCTGGGCTGCTTTGCGAAGAACTTCTGAAAACGCATGACAACAATATAAGGAGGAGCATGATGAAGAAACTGGAACAGCTTTACGAAGGAAAGGCGAAGAAGGTATTTAAGACGGAGGACCCGGATGTGCTGATCGTGGATTACAAGGATGATGCGACGGCTTTTAACGGAGAGAAAAAGGGTACGATCGTCGGAAAAGGCGTAATCAATAACAGAATGACGAATCATGTTTTCAGGCTTCTGGAAAAGGAAGGCGTTCCGACACACTTCATCGAAGAACTGAGCGACAGAGAGACGGCGGTGAAGAAGGTGGAAATCGTTCCGCTTGAGGTGATTATCCGCAATGTTGCGGCAGGAAGCTTTTCCAAGAGACTCGGCGTGGAGGAAGGAACGCCTTTCGAGGAGCCGACGATTGAATTCAGTTATAAGAACGACGAGCTTGGCGATCCGCTGATCAACAGTTATTTTGCAGTGGCAATGAAGCTTGCGACATGGGAAGAGATCGAAACGATCAAAAAATACGCGTTTAAGGTAAACGAAGTGTTAAAGAATTATTTTTTACAGGCTGATATCAAACTGATCGATTTCAAGATCGAGTTCGGCCGTTATCATGGACAGATCATTCTGGCAGATGAGACAAGCCCTGATACCTGCAGACTGTGGGATGTCCACACCAATGAAAAACTGGATAAGGACCGCTTCCGCAGGGACCTTGGCAACGTGGAAGAAGCATATAATGAGGTGTTTAAGAGATTAGGCTTATAGAGACAGCGTCTGCTGAGGCAGACAGACAGGTGCGCAGATGGTAAATCAGACGGAAAAAGCAGACAGACTAAGGGAAGAATGTGGTGTTTTTGGCATCTATGATCTGGATGGAAATGATGTAGCTTCCAGCATTTATTATGGGTTGTTTGCGTTACAGCACAGAGGGCAGGAAAGCTGCGGTATCGCGGTCAGTGATACGAAAGGACCAAAGGGCAGGGTGCGCAGTATAAAGGCAATGGGCCTTTTGAATGAAGCCTTTACACAGAAGGATTTGGAAAAGCTGGAAGGCGATATCGGTGTGGGACACGTCAGATATTCGACGGCGGGCAGCAGTACGAGAGAAAATGCGCAGCCCCTGGTTTTGAATTATGTGAAAGGCACGCTGGCGCTGGCGCACAACGGGAACCTGATAAATGCCCCGCAGCTGCGTCATGAACTGGAATATTCCGGCGCCATTTTTCAGACGACGATAGATTCGGAAGTAATCGCTTATCATATTGCAAGAGAGCGTCTTAACTGCGGTTCTGTGGAAGAGGCCGTAGGGCGTGCGATGCAGAAGATTAAGGGAGCTTATTCGCTCGTCATCATGTCGCCCCGGAAACTGATCGGCGCGAGAGATCCGTATGGTTTCCGGCCGCTTTGTATCGGGAAACGTGACAATGCCTATATTCTGGCATCGGAAACCTGTGCGCTCGATACGATCGGCGCGGAGTTTATCCGGGACGTGGAGCCGGGAGAAATCGTTACGATTTCGCCTGCGGGCGGTATCGTGTCGGACAGAACACATTGTATTGCAAGAGAAAAGCAGGCAAGATGTGTGTTCGAGTACATTTATTTCGCGAGGCCGGACAGCCATTTTGATGGCGTAAGCGTATATGATTCCCGCATTCTTGCGGGGAAATACCTGGCGATGGATTCTCCGGTGGAGGCAGATCTTGTTGTCGGAGTGCCGGAATCCGGGAACTGCGCGGCGCTTGGGTATTCCATGCAGTCGGGCATTCCTTATGGACAGGCTTTTGTGAAAAATGCCTATGTCGGAAGGACTTTTATCAAACCAAAGCAGAAAAACCGGGAAAGCAGCGTCCGGGTAAAGCTGAATACGGTCCGGGAGGCGGTAAGCGGGAAACGAATTATCATCATAGACGATTCGATTGTCCGGGGAACCACATCTGACAGAATCGTCAGAATGCTTCGGGAAGCCGGAGCGGCAAAGATTCATATGCGGGTCAGTTCCCCGCCTTTTCTCTGGCCCTGCTATTTCGGCACGGATGTGCCAAGCCGCGATCTGCTGATCGCATACGGGCGTTCCGTCGAAGAGATTCGGAAAATCATCGGAGCGGATACGCTGGCTTATCTGAAGATGGAACGGCTGGATGAGATTGCGGGACATCTTGGCATCTGTAAAGGTTGTTTTACGGGGAAATATCCGATAGCGCCTCCGATGGATGACATAAGGGGAGAATTCGAGAAATAAAAGCCTGCAGAGAAAGAAACAACAGTAAATTTTAAGCGATAGGAGAGCATTATGGGGACAGACAGATATGTGAGTCCGTTGTCGGAACGGTATGCGAGCAGGGAAATGCAGTATATCTTTTCGCCGGATATGAAATTCCGGACCTGGCGGAAGCTGTGGATTGCGCTTGCGGAGACGGAGATGGAACTGGGACTGAGCCGGAACGGGAAACCTGTCATTACACAGGAGCAGATCGATGAGCTGAAGGCTCATGCGGAAGACATCAATTATGATGTTGCGAGGGCGAGAGAGAAAGAGGTGCGCCACGACGTCATGAGCCATGTATATGCCTACGGGAAACAGTGCCCGAAGGCAGCAGGCATCATTCATCTTGGAGCAACCTCCTGTTATGTGGGAGATAATACGGATATTATTGTGATGACGCAGGCTCTGAGGCTGGTGAAGAAGAAGCTGGTGAACGTGATCGCAAAGCTGGGAGCGTTTGCCGAAGAATATAAGGCGCTCCCGACCCTTGCGTTTACCCATTTTCAGCCTGCACAGCCGACGACGGTGGGAAAAAGGGCAACCCTGTGGGCGCAGGAATTCTGTCTGGATCTGGAAGATCTGGATTACGTTCTTTCGACAATGAAGCTGCTCGGTTCCAAGGGAACGACCGGAACACAGGCTTCTTTTCTGGAACTGTTTGACGGAGATCAGGAGACGATCGACCGGATTGATCCGATGATTGCGAAGAAAATGGGCTTCGATAAATGTTATCCGGTATCCGGACAGACCTATTCCCGGAAGGTGGACACGAGAGTATGCAATGTGCTGGCGGGAATTGCGGCATCGGCGCATAAGATGTCAAATGATATCCGCCTGCTGCAGCATCTGAAAGAAGTGGAAGAGCCTTTTGAAAAAGGACAGATCGGGTCTTCGGCGATGGCCTATAAGAGAAATCCGATGCGGAGCGAACGAATTGCGTCTCTGTCCAGATTTGTTATGGTGGATGCGCTGAATCCTGCGATCACCTCCGCAACCCAATGGTTCGAGCGTACGCTGGATGATTCCGCCAATAAGCGCCTTTCCATTCCGGAAGCCTTTCTGGCGGTGGACGGCATTCTGGACTTGTGCCTGAATGTGGTGGACGGCCTTGTTGTATATGACAAAGTGATCGAAAGACGCCTGATGAGCGAACTGCCTTTTATGGCGACGGAAAATATCATGATGGATGCGGTGAAGATGGGAGAGAACCGTCAGGAGCTGCACGAAAAGATCCGTGAGCTTTCCATGCAGGCAGGCGCCCGCGTGAAGAAAGAGGGAAAAGAGAACAATCTGCTTGAATTGATTGCCGGGGACCCGGCGTTCCATACGAGTCCTGAAAAGCTGCAGGAAACGATGGAGCCCGCCAGATATGTCGGTTGTGCGCCGCAGCAGGTCGAGAAGTTTCTGGAAGAGGTGGTGAAGCCGATTCTTCATGAGAACCGGGAACTGCTGGGAGTGGAAGCGGAAATTAACGTATAGAATATTTTTACGGATATTGGGGCTGTTGCAAATCAGGAAAGTATCCGTCCGCAAACGGATTATCAATCCGGATGACTGTAATCCGAAATGTGGATTTTCAAGAAGGAATACAAAACCATAAGAAAGGGGTTGTTATGGCATATAATTTACAAGAGGATTGGAATCAGCTCAGGAGATCTGCAGCACAGTTCATAAATGAGAATCGTTACAGTGCGTCCTGTCAGGTCTGGAACAACGAAATGACTGATTTGGTCAATAAATACAAGCAAGAGGAAATGGCATGGTACAACAGCCTTCAGATTACAGAAAACGGCTTTGGTACAACGACGCAGAATCTGTGGTATACCCATTATCTCAATAAAAGACGGCTTATGTCGTTAGGGTTGACGGCACATTATGATTACATAAAGCCTACAAAGTATGAGAAGGGCGAAAATCAGAGCTATCCCTGTTGGAACTATAGCCACGATGGCAAAAATTTAATCTGTAAAATCAGCGACGAGATGAATTACAGAAAAATATTTTCCGACAGAAACCGTTGTGTATGGGCGGATGAAAGAAAAAAATCGCCGGGAGAATACTATGTAATTCAGTCCAGAAGCATGAACGGGAACTATATCTGCCCAAGCTGCGGCTGGGAAGGTCCGCTGGAATGTTTCGTGGACGGATGCGATTATTGTCAGACAAAGTTCCATATAGAAGACTTGAAGCAGAAAGTTTCTTCCGTATATACTCCGGGCGATTGGACACAGCACAGGGATGGCTTTACAATTCATAAGAATTTCGTGCCCATGTATGTAATACTTGTCATCATTGTGATTGCATTATTGGCAATCGGAAGTAATATGGGCGGCGCCATGATGACACGGCTTCCCTTTCTTGGCATTATTATTATGGTAGTATTCATGTCTCTCTTCATAGGCAAAAAGTCCGGAGAAAATGTAGCCGGCGGCCCCGCCAGAACCCGCAGGACACTTGAAAAGATACGAAGTGTGGATAAACATTTCTCCATAGAGACATTTATCGGAAATTTCTCCAACAAGCTGCTCAGCACCTGCTATGCGGATTCACCAGGGGAAATCGCACCATTTGCGGTATGTGACATGTCAGCGTTCATCTCAAATTGTCGGGGTGTGATCGATTGTAAGCTGTTAGAATGCGTTCTGATGGATTATCAGACAGATGGCAATTTTCAGCATTTGCAGGTAAAAGCCGGTATGCTGCTGACCAGATACGAAAACGGCGGGGTGCATCAGGAAAAGACTTACCTGAGACTTGGTCTTGTGAAAAGTATTCATGCACTGACACAAAGCATTAACGACGTAAATGTGTTTCGCTGTGATTCCTGCGGCGCAAGTCTTTCACTGCTAAACGGCGGCAGATGCGAATATTGCGGACAGGGTCTGAATCTGAAAGAATATGACTGGGTCATCGAAGGATATCAATCCATATGACTGTAATCCGAAATGTATAAGCAGTGTTTCCACAAACTTGATAAACAAATGTTAAACAGGGAAAGAAAAGTGGCTTGAAAAATGGCGGTTTTGCAAGGGTTTAAGTCACTTTTGATTTTTAGGAGAAGTATCATAACCTATCGCAAAATGGTGTAGTTTGAAGAAAATTTGGTGTCAAAAATGGTGTACAAATCTGATTGACGAAAAGATGTATTTGCGTGAAGAATCAAATTAAAATTGTTATTTACAGGAAACGCAATCTATGGAGAAGAATTATCTGGTGTAGTGGCAGGCATACAAGTGTCTGCCATTTTTGTTGAAACTTTTACGTTTGCTAACAGAAACGGAGGATTGAAGAATGCGTAGAGAAAAATCAATATTTGAACAGATGGACGGCACTTACACAGAGAAAAACGGCATTTTATATCCGTATTGGCGAAGCGGAAACAGAAGCAATGTAGAATACCTTTTCAGGAAAATACGGAGATTTATGGAAAAAGTATCTGAAAGAAAAACAGTTGGACAGATATTATTATCTGGTTCGTATAGGGCAGTTGGAACAAAAAGCAGCAGAAGTCGATGAAGAAGCAAATGAACTGTTGGACAGGATTATGCAGTGGTATATGCAGAAGCATAAGTCGGTGAATCCAAATTCTCCGATGGGAATGTGACAGTTTCGGGAACAGGCTAAGGTAATGGCAGAGGAAATTGTTCTTCATGATATTGTCTATTGTTATCACTAAATATTGATGCGCACGATTTTTGTAAGGTAGATTCTGCGTTTACACGCAGCAAAAATCGGCGCAGGAAACACCCCTTCTGCGGCAGGTTCCTTTTGCGCCGCAGTAAGGGCAGGAAATAAGAAACAGGGGTTGCGCAGAAGACACTTTCGGAACCGTTTTCTGATATGCAGGATTATATTTTTCAGCTTGCAGTCGAGGGCATTTAATCGTACCATGGTTTTCAAATCTTTCATTAGAAGAGCGAGCAAAGCTGCTTCCTATGTTAACAGGTAATCAAATGGCGGAATTAAAGGAGTATCAGAAGCGGATGGGATATGATGAAGGTAAAATGAAAAGTATGAAATATAAGGTGGTGGTTTATGATGAATTTTTGAAGGAGTATGAATATCGGAAAAAGCATTATGGTTTAAAAGATAATGTTCAGTCAAGGAAGAAAGAGCGGGGAAGGTGAATGTAAAGAGTATATAAAATAGAAATAATCGGCTTGATATTGTTTGGCTGGTTGGATATACTTAGACAATGGGAGTAGTAAACATTAAATTAGAAATATGGATAATGATTTAAAGATACAGAAGGGATATCATATGAATTTAAGTACGAGTATCAACGAAAAAGCCGCCTTAATATGGGCGATTGCAGATAAACTGACAGGTGTATACAAACCACATGAGTATGGAGAGGTAATTCTACCATTGACGGTTATTCGACGTTTTGATTGCATATTAGCGAATATGAAAGAAGCAGTTCTCGAAAAATATGAGGAAGTAAAGAATTTGCCAATGCGGGATATCCTTCTGCGTAAAGTATAGGGTTATGAGTTTTATAATACCAGCAAATATACATTTGAAAAGCTACTGGACGATCCTGATAATATCGAGGAGAACTTTCACGATTATTTAAATGGCTTTTCTGAAAATGTAAGGGACATTATTGAGAAATTTAAGTTTGACGG
>CALDLG010000031.1 GCA_937910785.1 uncultured Lachnospiraceae bacterium
TCTGCCCGGCGGGGTCAGTTCCGGTGAAGGACGATTCTGCTTTGTGAAAGCCCGCATTCGCTCCGGGCCCGGAATTTCATGAAATTTCTGTAAAATATGAATTTAGAAATTTACATTTTCTATAACTTGTTATATACTATTGTGGTAGCAACAAGATATTGCGGTATGAATATAGGATAAAGGTGGGAAGATCGACATGGCATTATTAAATCAGTGGCGTGATATGGCTTATTCCGAAACAGCTGACAAAGGAGAACTGCAGAGACTGTGGTCCGCTTATTTTCAGAAGGAAAAGGAGATTTATGCACAGCTTTTGAAGAATCCTGACGAAGCGGTTGAGGGAACGGTAAAGGAATTAGCGGAGAAGTATAATGTTGATATCATGACGATGGTCGGCTTTCTGGACGGTATCAATGACAGTCTGAAAGAAGCCAATCCGATTGAAGAGATGGAAGAGGACACGAAGGTCAGTCTCGCTTTCGAGAAAGCGCTTCTTTATAAAAATATGGTGGCAGCAGACGCAGACTGGCTGTATGAGCTGGAAGAGTGGAACGATATTTTCGACGAGGAAACGAGAAAAAGTCTTTATAAGGAACAGAAGGAGTCTACTACGATCCATAAGGGCCCCAAAATATACCCGAACGATCCCTGTCCCTGTGGAAGTGGTAAAAAGTACAAAAAATGTTGTGGAAAGAACGTATAAAAGAGAAAAAAACAAGGTATTTATGGATTTGTATCGCGGCCTGTATGCTCGCCGGCTGCGGGGCGTGGGGAACGGAATCGGAAATTTCCTCCAGTATGCGGCAGTTCATCATCGGATCGGAGGACGAAGCGATCTATCTTGTTTCCGCATCGGAAGATGTGTCTGTTCCGGAAGAAGAGACCGTTTCCGGAAACGATACGGGGGATCTCTCTCTGGAAGCGGATGCGGTGCTTAAACAGGTCAATCAGGCAAGAGTGGAGATCGGGCTGCAGGAACTTATCTGGAGCGATGAGCTGGCTGCGGCGGCGGAAATCAGGGCCAGAGAAATTAAGGACAGCTTTTCTCATACGAGGCCGGACGGAACGCCCTGGTGGACCGTGGACAGTGAAAGCATATACGGAGAGAATATCGCCAAAGGATACCAGACCGCGGACAGCGTGGTAACGGCGTGGATGGAATCCTCGGAGCATAAGGACAATATTTTGTATTCCGGTTTTGAGACAATCGGGATTGCGGTTTATAATGTGGATGGAAAATGGTACTGGGCACAGGAGTTTGGCTACTGAGCCCATTCTTTCAGGAAAGGGAAACCTATCGGGATGGAAATGAAAATGCCGGAACCGGGAGAATCAAGGGTCGGCTATGCGGCCGGTTTATTTCAAAGCGGATATAATTGCGCACAGTCTGTTTTTGCGGCATATGCGGATCTGTTCGGCATGGACCGTCAGACGGCGCTTAAAATGTCGAGCGCAATGGGCGGCGGCGTCGGACGTATGCGGGAAATCTGCGGCGCGGTTTCAGCGATGGCGATGCTCGCGGGGCTGAAAGAAGGAAACGACGATCCGGAGAACGAAGAGGCAAAAGCCCGTATTTATGCGCTGGTGCGCCGGATGAGCGGTCAGTTCAGGGAGAAGGAAGGCACAATCATCTGCAGAGATCTTCTTGGGATAGAGGGAATGGAAGAAAGCGCCAGACCTTCGGTGCGTACGGCCGAGTTTTATGCCACAAGACCATGTGCGAGGCTGATCGCGGAGGCAGCGGAAATCATCGAGGAGGTTCTTCTTTAAAGAGGGACCGGAGCGGATTGTATGGAACAGAGACGGCCTGGTTCGGGGAGCCGGTTTCCCATGAACATGGAAGGAAGGCGGAAAAGAATGATGGTAGCAACAATTGCAATTTTGAAAAAAACGCTGTCGGAGGTCAGAAAATCTTCCGAAAAATTATTTCAGGGAGAAATCACTTTAAGTAAAAGAGATTGTTGGCTGATCGGTACGGTTCTGGTGCTTTCAGGCATTACGATCGGTCTGCTCAAGGCGCCGCTGACACATGGTATCAATATTACAATCGGCAGCCATAACGGCTGTAATAACGGAAATAACAGCGCCAACGGCAATGACGGATGCGGAACGGACGGTAAAGCCGGCGATATGACAGATAAATTATGTAAACTTGATAAGAAAAAAGAGGAAGCCGGGAAGAAAAACAGAAGTTCGAAACGGGAGAATCGAAAGAAAAGAAAACAGAATCCCTGAAAAGATTTGGAAAACAGGGACTGAAGCGGCAGAAAGGGGCATGGTGACCAATGAAAATAACATTGAAGGACGGTTCAACCAAAGAATATGCACAGCCGATGAGCATTTATGATATCGCGGCCGATATTTCGGAAGGGCTTGCGAGAGCGGCCTGTGCGGGTGAAATAGACGGAAAAACAGAGGATTTGAGGACAGTCATCGACAGTGACTGTCATTTGAATATTTTAACGGCAAATGACGAAGCGGGACTTCGTGTGATCAGACATACGGCATCCCATGTGATGGCGGAGGCTGTAAAAAGACTGTTCCCGGCGGCAAAGGTGACGATTGGCCCTGCAATTGACGAGGGCTTTTATTATGATTTTGAGGCGGAGCCTTTTTCCAGAGAGGATCTGGATAAGCTGGAAGCGGAGATGAAAAAGATCATTAAGGAGGGCCATAAGATCGAGCGGTTTACGATGCCGCGGGAAGAGGCCATCCATTTTATGGAAGAAAAAGGAGAGCCTTACAAGGTGGAGCTGATTCGTGATCTTCCGGAGGACGCGGAGATTTCTTTCTATGATCAGGGCGGTTTTGTCGATCTTTGTGCGGGCCCTCATCTGATGAGCACCAAATCTATTAAGGCTTTTAAGCTGATTTCCTCTTCGATGGCTTATTGGAGAGGGGATTCCAATAAAGCGCAGCTGCAGCGTATTTACGGCACTGCTTTCCAGAAAAAGGAGGAGCTTGCGGCTTATCTTGCACACCTGGAGGATATTAAGAAGCGCGACCACAATAAGCTTGGACGGGAGATGGAGCTGTTTGCGACGGTGGACGTGATCGGACAGGGCCTCCCGCTGCTGCTTCCGAAGGGGACTAAAATGGTTATGAAGCTGCAGCGCTGGATCGAGGATCTGGAGGACAGAGAGTGGGGATATGTCAGGACAAAGACCCCCTTAATGGCCAAAAGCGACCTGTATAAAATATCAGGACACTGGGATCATTATAAAGAAGGCATGTTTGTGCTCGGAGATGAGGAGAAGGACAAAGAAGTCTTTGCGCTCCGGCCGATGACCTGTCCTTTTCAGTATTATTGCTATAAAAACAGCCAGCACTCTTACCGCGATCTGCCGATACGCTACGGTGAGACATCAACTCTGTTCCGGAACGAGGATTCCGGTGAAATGCATGGCCTGACGAGGGTGCGTCAGTTTACCATTTCGGAGGGGCATCTGGTAATCCGTCCCGATCAGGCGGAAGAAGAACTGAAAAGCTGTCTGGATCTGGCACATTACTGTCTTACTACGCTGGGCCTGCAGGATGAAGTAACTTATCGTCTCTCGAAGTGGGACCCGGAGAATAAAGAAAAATATCTGGGAGATGACGAATACTGGGAGTCCACCCAGAGTAAGATCCGCGAGGTTTTGAAGGAAAAGGGCGTTCCTTTTACGGAGGCGGACGGTGAGGCGGCCTTTTACGGACCGAAGATCGATATTCAGGCGAAGAATGTGTACGGCAAGGAAGATACGATGATTACCATTCAGCTTGACTGCGCGATCGCGGAAAACTTCGATATGTATTATATTGATCAGAATGGCGATAAAGTCCGTCCCTATATTATTCACAGAACCTCTATCGGCTGTTATGAAAGAACGTTAGCGTGGCTGATCGAGAAATATGCCGGGAAATTCCCGACATGGCTCTGTCCGGAGCAGGTGCGTATCCTTCCGATTTCCGAGAAATATGAGGAATACGCGGAGTCGGTGAGAAAAGAGCTTGCGAAAAACGGCGTGGATGTCACTGTGGATAACCGCTCTGAGAAGATCGGCTTTAAGATCCGTGAGGCGAGACTGGCGAAGCTTCCTTACATGCTCGTTGTAGGAAATGATGAGGCGGAGAACGGCACCGTATCGGTAAGAAGCCGCTTTTCGGGAGACGAGGGCGTGAAACCGCTGGAGAGCTTTATCGAGCAGATCTGTCGGGAGATCAGAACAAAGGAAATCCGTAAGGAAGAGGTTACGGAAGAGCAGAAGCAGGGTAATTGATCGGTATGAAAGAAAACGGGCAGATACGGAAAAAATCCGTGAAAGAGACATTCGGATGGCTTATGCTCGGCATCGGTGTTCTGATGCTGATAAACAGTCTTCGGCTGTGCTTTTGCAATGATATCTGGTATGATGAATTATTCACCGTAGGAATGGCAGAGCATTCCTATGGTGAATTAATTTCTTTTACGGCAAGGGATGTGCACCCGCCGTTCTATTATAGTATTGTCAAATTTATTTTAGACTTATGTAAACTTATTTTCCCGTCTGCGGACGATATTATCGTTATAAAATGCGTATCGGTTCTGCCTTATTTTCTGTTATTTTTCTATGCGCTTTTCTTTGTACGGAGAAGATTTGGCATTTTTGCGGCAGGCGCTTTCTATTTCTGTATCCTGTCCATGCCGCAGATGAGCGCTTATACGGTGGAAATGCGAATGTACGGGTGGGCGCTTTTCTTCGTGACAGCGGCCTTTTTTCATGCCTGTGCGATTATGGACGCAGAAGGCGCCGGGCGTTTGATAACAGGGAATTTTCGTGTGAAAAAAACAGCGTATTTTTTCACATTTCGAAGAAACGGGCATTTTGCCGCACTTTTCTTTTATGGACTGGCGGCGGCCTATACACAGTATTTCGCCTGTGTGGCGGTGGTGACGGTATATGGCTTTCTGCTGATCCGGTTCCTTGTGCGTTACGGACGGTCCGGCAAACAGGATCAAAATGCCCTTCGGGCTTTGAAAAGCTGGCTGGTCTGTGTGGGAATGTCCGTACTTGCTTATCTGCCCTGGCTTTTCGTGCTGATCCGGCAGGTGACGGCTGTCCGGGAAAATTACTGGATACTGCCGCTTACATGGAGGAGTCTGGGAGGATGTGTTAAGTTTCTTATGAAGCCTGCTTTTTCCAAAGAATGGATCAATGTGCTGTTTGCGGTTCTTTTCTTTGTGGTTTACATCGGACTGATCGTATGGTACGGCATCCGTTCCGGGCAAAAAAGAAAGGGCAGTGGAGAGGACGGAACGGAAGGCGGCGGAAACAGACGGCATGTGGTCCGGTTCCGGTGCGCGCTTGCGGGGTGTTTTGTTTTATGCGGACTGACCGGTTTTGGTTTTGCCGCTTCGATTCTGGTCAGGCCGGTTTTCGTTTACCGGTATATGCTGCCGGCCATGGGATGCTTCTGGTTCTGTCCGGTTCTCTGTCTGGATGCCTTATGGGATGAAGACAGGAAATTAAAGCCTCTCTGTTTTCTGCTTTGCGCGATGTTTCTGATCGCGGGAATTCGGGACTATCGCGCTTTTCTGGGAGAGGAAGAATATAAGGCGGTGTTGATGAAGGAAACGGAGGAGGCAATTTCTGCTATTGCGCAGGAGGATATTATCCTGTATAATTTTGACCAGTTACAGGCCGTTATGGGATATTATCTGGAACAGGAAAACTATTTGTGGAATGCTGAGCCGGAGACTCTGGTGTCGGAGATGTTCGGAAACAAGGGCAGCATCGAGGGAACCGAACAGATTGGACAGTGGCTGGACGAGGGAAGAACCGTCTGGTTCTTCGGAAGCTTTAACAGCAGGGAGGATATCTGTCTGGAGTGGGCGGAGGAAGGAATACGGACAAAAGAGGAAGGCAGCTATATGTTAGAGCGCTACTGGTTTAATATTTATTCCGTTTTTAATCCCTGAGCATAAATTGCGGCAAAAAGGCAATAATAACCTCATAGCGTATCTTCGATGCGCTGAAAAGGAATTTTAACAGTTAAAAAACAGGAGGTTATTATGGCTGAATTAAAATGTGGTGTGGAAAATTGCTGTTACAATCAGGAGTGTCACTGCTGTAAGGGAGATATTATGGTTGGAGGACAGCATGCGGATACGAGCAGAGATACATGCTGCGAAAGCTTTTCGCCGGACAGAGGGGATGCTTATACAAGTTCTCTGAATCATCCGAGCAGAACGATCAGCATTGACTGTGAAGCGACGAAATGCATGTACAACAGTAACTATAAGTGCCACGCGGACCATGTAGATATCAGGGGATGCGGCGCGGCGGACTGCAGGGGTACGGAGTGCGCGACCTTTAAGGAAGCTTAGACCGGATTTGGGGGAGGTTAAGTTGGCAGCGGACGGGTGCCATATCTGACAGAGATTTAACCGGGGATTGGTTATGACGAATTGATTTACATTGCGAATAGTGTGCTTTTCAGTCACAAATATCGCAATCTGAGAGAAAGGCATGGTTATTATGAAAAAAAGAATAATCGGAGGAATGCTGTTCATCGCATTGCTGCTTGGCGGCTGCGGGGCGGATGAAGAAGCAAGGGAAACGGCTGCGCAGGTCGGAGGCGTGCAGGAGGATTCAGCCGGAAACGAGGATGCGGAAGGTCAGACAGAAGAAATGCCGGATACACAGGGCGAAGCGGATACGGACGGTGATGCCGCGGCGGACAGTTCCGGATCGGATGTCCGGGAGGAAGCAGGCGGTGAAAACGAGGATACGGGGGAACTGGAAATCGACGAGGCGACGAGAGAAGAACTGACGGCCCAGCTCCTTTTGGAGAACCAGCTGGATATTTCCGTTATGGAGGAAGAAGCGGCCGGCAGATGCACCTTCACTCTTCCGGAGGATTTTACGCAGGTTGAGGACATTCCCGGCATGTATGTGACGAAACGCTATCCAATCGATGCTTCCACCATCTACTATGCGGAAATGGATAAGGATATTTCGATGCAGCTGATGACGGAAGAGACTTATGTGGAACAGATCGAGAATAACTTCAGACAGTTATATGACATGGAAGTGGAAGTGGAAATACATAGTTTTGAAAAGATTCGAATCAGCAGACACCCGGCGTTCCGCATTCTGTGCAGCTACGAGGTGGATGACGTTACAATTACCCAGCTGGAATATGTGATCAATGCGGATAAAAGCTACGTTATCACTTATTCTCAGACTGATGAATACGACAGGATGGAAGAGTTTCTCGCAAGCGCGGCTACGATAGAGCTGGCGGCCGAGTAGGAAAAGGGACTGAAGGCGGTAAATTTTAGAAAATATCGATTGACATCCCGTTCCATATATGGTATATTTATCGAGTGTGCAAGACACATGGGAAGAAAGCAGAGTATCCACTCTCACCCTGCGGCGAACGGGCTGGCAGGCGTTTATAAGTCGAAAACAGAGATCCCGGAACGGGCGGATTGCCGAAGGGGTTTGTGTTGTATGATGCGGTGGATAGTTATGCTATCCGCTTTTTTCTTATTGGGAAACTCCACCAAAAGGTGGAGGCATAAATGTATTTTTTTAGGAGGGAACGGTTATCAGCGATTTATTCATTAACGAACAGATTAGAGACAAAGAGGTCAGAGTCATCGGAGAAGACGGGGAACAGCTCGGAATCATGGCGACAAGAGAGGCATTGAAGCTCGCGGAGGAGGCTGGCGTTGATCTGGTGAAAATTGCGCCGACTGCGAAGCCGCCGGTTTGTAAGATCGTGGATTATGGAAAGTTCAAATACGAGCAGACCAGAAAAGAGAAAGAAGCCAGGAAGAAACAGAAGGTCATTGAGATCAAGGAGATCCGGCTGTCGCCGAATATTGATACGAATGATCTGAATACAAAGGTAAATGCTGCCAGAAAGTTTATCTCCAAGGGTGACAGAGTGAAGGTAACGCTTCGTTTCCGCGGACGCGAGATGACGCATATGAACAGCAGCAAGCATATTCTGGATGATTTTGCGGAAGCGCTTTCCGATATCGCGGTGATGGAGAAGGCACCGAAGGTAGAAGGCCGGAGCATGACAATGTTTTTAGCTGAGAAGCGTTAAGCTTGTTCAGTTTAAAATAAACGATATCCGATATGATATCTCATAAATGATAAATACAGGAGGAATTTTGAAATGCCAAAAATGAAGACAAGCAAGTCAGCTGCAAAACGTTTTAAAGTGACCGGAACAGGGAAACTGAAAAGAAACAAAGCTTATAAACGCCATATCTTGACTAAGAAGACCACGAAGAACAAGAGAAATCTTAGAAAACCTGCTATGACAGATGCAACCAATGTTAAGAATATGAAGAAAATTTTACCATATTTATAAAGTTTCACTTTATGGATAGGTTTTTGAAGGAGGAAAAAAGACATGGCAAGAATTAAAGGCGGCCTGAACGCCAGAAAAAAACACAATAGAGTTTTAAAACTCGCAAAAGGTTACAGAGGAGCGAGATCCAAACAGTACAGAGTGGCAAAACAGTCCGTAATGCGGGCGCTTGCTTCTTCGTATGCAGGCAGAAAAGAGAGAAAACGTCAGTTCAGACAGTTATGGATTGCCCGTATCAATGCGGCGGCGAGAATGAACGGTCTTTCCTACAGCAGATTTATGTATGGCCTGAAAAATGCGGGCGTTGAGATTAACAGAAAGATGCTGGCTGAAATGGCTGTAAATGATGCCGACGGTTTTCATACGCTGGCAGAGCTTGCGAAAGCGAACTTGAAATAAGCAGAAAATACAAATGGGGAATGGCAGACGGCCGTTCTCCATTTTTTGACAGATTTGTGAATTTTTATAACATAAAAAGGAGAAGATGGGAAAATGCGCATATTGGAGGGAACGGAGCCGGTACCGGTATTTCGCTTTTTTGAAGAGATCTGCCGGATACCGCATGGGTCAGGTAACGAAGCGATGCTGAGCGACTATCTGAAAGAGTTTGCCATGCAGAGAGGACTGCACTGTATACAGGATGAATGGAAAAACATCATTATTGTCAAGGAGGCCGCTCCCGGCTGTGAGGAAGAGGAAACGATGATTCTGCAGGGCCATATGGACATGGTTGCCGTAAAGGAGCCTGATTGCGATATCGATCTGACAAAAGATCCGCTGCGTCTTCAGGTAAACGGTGATCTCATTTCGGCAGAGGGGACAAGCCTTGGGGGCGATGACGGCATCGCGGTCGCCTGTATTCTGGCATTGCTGGATGCAAAGGATATTCCACATCCGCGTCTGGAGGCAGTAATTACGACCGGAGAAGAGGTCGGTATGGACGGTGCGGTGGGAATCGATCTGTCCATGTTAAAGGGCCGGCGAATGTTGAATCTGGATAATGAGGAAGAGGGCGTGCTGCTGACGGGCTGTGCCGGGGGAATGCGTGCGGACTGTAAGCTTCCGGTCACATGGGAAAAGAGAAGCGGAAGTGTGCTTGAGGTGTGTGTGACGGGTTTACAGGGCGGTCATTCCGGCGCGGAAATCATTAAGGAAGGCGGGAACGCCAACTGCCTGATGGGACGGGTGTTAGATGCGCTGGCGGAAAAGACGGATGCTTCCTTAATCAGCCTGGAGGGCGGACTTGCCGACAACGCGATTCCGAGACAGACGGATGCCCGTATCATCATAAGCGGCGAAGACCGTATGAAGGGGCTTGCCATAATCGAAGAAATGGAGGCAGCGTTCCGGCAGGAGCTTGCGGTTAAAGACCCGGATGTAAAAATCGTGGTGAAGGAAGAAGGGGAGCAGACCGCGGACAGTTTACGGAAAGAAAGCATGGGCAGAGCCGTATCTTATCTGATGGCAATGCCGAACGGCATACAGGCCATGAGCGCGGATGTGGAGGGACTGGTGGAAACCTCTCTGAATCTCGGTGTGATGAGGCTTTCAAGGGAGCATCTCCAATTGACCTATGCCGTAAGGAGCTCTCTGGAAAGCGGAAAGAAAGCTGTCCGCCGGAAACTTCAGGCAGTCTCCGGGCTGGCAGGAGCGAAGATGGAGATCCGGGGCGAATATCCGGGCTGGGCGTATCGGCAGGACTCTCCGCTGCGGGATAAGATGATCCGGGTTTATGAAAGAATGTACGGAGAAAAACCCAGAGTGGAGGCGATTCATGCAGGGCTTGAGTGCGGCCTGTTTTCCGCCAAGCTGCCGGAGTTAGACTGCGTTTCTTACGGTCCGGACATGAAGGGCATTCATACGACGGAGGAGGTTTTAAGCATTTCATCCGTGAAGCGGGTATGGGAATATCTGCTGGAGGTCCTGAAACCATAGAAATGGAGCAAAAGTAAGACAGGCGGCAGGATATCGGAGAGAATGAAGCGGAATGAAGTGCGCAGGGGGGACTTACGGCACAGGAAGGATGCAGCAGAGGGCTTGACATTTGCGAATGGGCAGGTTAGACTAATAATTGGGTTTTAATCTGCCAGGAAAGGACTATGTAGCGATGACAGCCTATGAGCATCAGGCACAATATTATGAAACCGATCAGATGGGGGTCATCCATCATTCCAATTATATCAGATGGATGGAATCGGCCAGAATATGGTGGATGAAGCAGGCGGGCATCGACTATGGAGGGATGGAGAAGGCCGGCGCCGTCAGCCCGGTGACCGCCGTTTCCTGTCGGTATAAGTCAATGGTGCATTTTGGTGACACCGTATTGATTACAGTAAAGATAGAAAAGTACAATGGTGTAAGGCTTTCCTTGTCCTATTGTGTTACGGATAAAGAAAGCGGGGAGTTAAGGATGACCGGAAACAGTGAACACTGTTTCATAAATGGGGATGGACGTCTGGTCTCCTTAAAGAAGGTATTTCCGGATTGTGATAAGGCTTTTGTGAAAGGAATGAAAGAGCAGGATTATGATGCGGCAGGGGTATGAAAATGGAAGAATCGAAAGATATTTTAACAGGGTTGGATCGATATGAGGAATTCCTGAGGAAGCTGGAACTGGAAATACAGAAGATGGACGATTACCGGATCGCGATTATCTATACGGACATCAAGTATTTTAAGTATATCAACGATACGCTGGGATATCAGCGCGGCGATATGCTGTTAAAGGAATTTACGAGTCAGGTAACAGAGGGCAATATTCATATGCTGTGTGCGGCCAGAGTATTTTCGGATAATATTGTTATGGCTTCCCGGCTGGAGAACGACATATCCAACGAGCAGTTCCGGGAATTTATTCATCAGCATAATCTCAAAATGGAGGAACGGTTCCGGGAGAAATATCTTGCGGCAAGACTGAAATTCTGTACGGGAATCAGTTTTATTTCGAAGGAGGACCGCCGCCTGGACCCGGCAACGGCCGTTTCCAATGCCAATCTGGCAAGGAAAGCAGCCAAGGAACAGAAGGATGACTGTTGTGTGCTGTTTGACAGCAAGATGGTAGAAGGCATCAAGAAGGAGATTGAGATTACTTCCTCGCTGACCAAAGCGATTGAAAATGGCGAACTGAAGGTCTATTATCAGCCTAAAATGGAAACGGAATCATTTCGTATTAACGGTGCGGAGGCATTGATCCGATGGCAGAAACCGGATGGAAGTTTTATTTATCCGGATGAATTCATACCGTTGATCGAGCGGAGCGGGCAGATCATAGAACTTGATTATTTTGTGTATCAGGAAGTCTTTAAGTTCATTGCCGGACGCATGAAGGAGCACAAAACGATCGTACCGATTTCTGTCAATGTATCCAGAGCGCATCTGAACAAAATGGAAATTCTCTCCTATGTGCGTTCTCTTTTTGAGAAATACAGGATTTTGCCGAACCTGATTGAATTCGAGCTGACGGAAAGTATTTATATAGAAAATACGGAGAAGGCGCTGGAATTAATCAAAGGGCTGCATGAGATGGGGACGAAGGTATCGATGGATGATTTCGGTTCCGGATATTCATCCCTGAATCTGCTGAGCAGACTTCCGATCGATATCATTAAGCTGGATAAGGTTTTTTTGCAGGATGAGGAAACGGAGAATATTTTAAAGGAAAACGATAAGATTATCATCTCCTGCATTATCGATATGGCAAGAAAGCTGCGGATTACCTCGTTGTGCGAGGGTGTGGAAACACCGGAGCAGAGCGATTATCTTTCGCAGATCGGCTGTGAGCTCCAGCAGGGATACTATTTTTCAAAGCCGATTCCGAGAAATGATTTTGAGATGTTTATGGATCAGAACAGCCGCGCAAGGGAGCTGGTTCTGGCCTGACGTTGTTCCGGTCGATATAAAAATGAAGATAAAAAAAGCAGCCATGATTTATCTGTGAGGCTGCTTTTTATGCGAATCGGAATGACAGGACTTGAACCTGCGGCCTCTACTTCCCTAAAGTAGCGCTCTACCACCTGAGCCACATCCCGAAAGCATTTATCATTATATCTGATTTGAAGAAAAAAAGCAAGCCCAACTTTAAAATAAAATTTTCAGGGGCTGAGAAAGGGAAAACAGGGTGATCGACAAAGAAACATTCCACCCGCTCAATTATATTAAAAAAGAGGAGTATTCCGGAAGTATGGACGGAATGCGGTATATGCTGAAGCGGGTCAAAGGGGAGGAATCCGACTGCATCCGGGTCACAATCTGGCCGGAGCCGTACGGAATCCATAAGACGCCGGAGGAAGAGAAAGAGTCAGTCGAGGTGCCGCTCAATGAAGAGGGCGTGGCACAGGCGGCCGACTGGCTGAATGAACAGTATGAAAAACAGAAAGAACGATGGAAAGGAAGCCTGCGGAAACCGTGGGTTTAATTTATGAAGATGAAAACGAAGAGTGCAAAATATGAAATGGATATGTGCAGCGGCTCCATCCTGAAAAAGATATTGCTTTTTACACTGCCGTTAATGTGTTCCAGTCTGCTGCAGCTGCTTTTCAATGCGGCGGATATCATTGTTGTGGGAAGATTTGCAGGAGATAATTCGCTCGCGGCGGTAGGATCAACTTCATCGCTGATCAATCTTCTGACGAATTTTTTCATGGGTCTGTCGGTGGGGGCAAATGTTCTGGTTGCCCGTTTTTTTGGAGCGAAAAATCAGAAAGACCTGACGGAGACGGTTCATACGGCGATGACGCTCAGTCTGTACAGCGGTGTTTTCCTGACCTTTATCGGTCTGATAGGGGCGAAGCAGATTCTGCTCTGGATGAATACGCCGGAGGATGTGCTCCCGCTCGCGACGCTGTATCTTCGGATCTATTTTCTGGGAATGACGGCGATGATGCTCTATAATTTCGGAAGCGCTATCCTGAGGGCGATC
>CALDLG010000032.1 GCA_937910785.1 uncultured Lachnospiraceae bacterium
GGCCCTTTTCCACCTCATACAGAATAACCGTATCGCACCTGTCAATCTTTTTTTGCAGTTCCTCCTCCGGACAGTCCTGTATGCTTACGATCTCTTCCACCTGAAAAAGATGATCATATTTTTTCCTGAGCTTTTGTACGAACTCTTCCGCATCTTTCCTGCCATAAATCACAAGTGTCTTATTTGCATCGATATACCGGATAAAATACCGCTTCGTATAAACCGCCCAGACAATCATTCCCGTCAGCTGTATTCCGGCCGTCATAAGTCCCGGAAGGATGTCCACATAGCCCCGGTGCACCAGACAGCATTCCACATACAGAACCGTATCCGCAATGCCGATCGCCAGCATCTGCGAAAAGATGATCTCTGTAATCTTATATGTCCCGATCTTATAAGCCCGATACAATCTGGCAAAATAATGGTAAATGATAAAATAAACAAAGACACTGACCGCACCTCCGGACACACGGTTTGCACCGAAAACAAACTGGTTATAATAGCAGAACCAGACAAGCGCGAACATCAGCACAATATACAGGTTCACGATTTTCTTTGACCTCATGACCAATTTATCTTTTTCTTCTGCCGGATTCATGTCGTCCCCTCTCCGTCTCCTATGCACAAAGATCTGATTTGTCCACTGTTTTCCATACCGGTGCATATCAATAATCCGTATTCTTTAATCCTCCACCGGCTCATAAAAAAGCTCCAGAATCAACTCAAACAACCCGTCTTCATCCACATGAAACTCATCGAACTCACTGTCCTCATTTTCTTCCCCGCTGACACTCTCTCCAGGTATTGTATAAACCTGGTCGGCATCGAAATGGTAATTTCCAGCTGTGGCAGCCAGATATACTATCTCATCCGCCGTGATGTCCGTCACCGCCCTGCCGGCTATTTCATTGAATATTCTCACCGGCATCATAATATCCTGCCGTACAATTTCCCCTGCTTTATCAAGAAACTCCGTCAGGAACTGTTTCTGTCTTTCCAGACGTTCATCCGCTGACAGCTCTTTGGCCACATCCCGGTCCCTGACATACCAGTATGCCAGTTCCCCGGTCAAATGTACCTGTTCCCCTTCCCGGAGGATGATTTCCTTCTTTTCATTTCTGACATCTCCAAGCGCTGTCAGATCAACGCCTTCCACCGCGTCGGTAACGATGGGAATTACGTCCATGTCAACCGCAATATATCCGTTAATCGGAATCTCATAAAGGAGTTTTCTGACCGCTTCAATCTGATATCCGCAGCTCTTTCTTCCTCCATCCCCGAAGCCATACTGCACACAGATCTGAGCTTCCAGCGTATTCCTTCCGGTTCCTTCTTCATCATAGCAAATGACCTGTGTCATCGTACTCCTGTTAATGGGCAGAATCTTCACAGCCTCCTCATAAGGGTCCAATATCACCAGAAACAGAGCGTCGGCCTGCCCGCCTCCTCCTTTTTCTCCGGAGGATGCATTTTCCGTCACAATTCCCTCCCTGTCGATTCCCATGAACAGAAAGGTCAGGATATCCTCTTTATAGCGCCAGGTCTTTCCCTGATATCTGACCCAGCCTTCCTGCCATTCTTCTTCCTCCGGAGCCACTTCCTGCGCCTGCGTGGCTTTTCTCATTCCGGCCGCATAACTGACAGCTTCTTTTCTTAAATTATATCTGCCGGATACTCCGAAAATCATAAACGCTCCTGCCAGAAACCCGGCCACGCATAATAACCAGCCGCACAAAATCGTCAGCCGTCGGAACCGCAAATCTGTTCCCGCTTTTTCTTTCCGGTTATTCATTTCCTGTCACTTCACTTTTGCTCTTTTTCAGGCCTGCAGCCGCCGCCTCAGCGGCGGCCCGGTCTTTCCCACACTTTTTTGGAATTATGTTTTCAGAGTTCAGGTTCTGGGAATACTCCCAAAATCAATTACCTTATTTCTATGGCAGCGCTACAAAAGCCACCGGTCCGTTCCCTTTCAGGTTCAGTACCACATGGTCTGCTCTTGACTCTACCACTTCCACTTCTATCCACGCGCCGTTCACATACTGTCTCGCCGCTACCTTTACGCCATTGGCAAGGCCTTTTACATAGAAGTTTACAGTTGCTACGCTGTAGTTCGCTCCAGGGAAGGTTACGTTTACTACGTTCAGCAGTTTCCCGCCGAGCGCCGCAGCCTGTCCCATTGCGCTCTCCGCCATCGCCTTATTCACCTTCGCAAGCGAAGCTGTCAGGTTTGTCGGAACGCCATTAATCAGGATCTTTCCTCCCTGTCCCATCGGCACTGCATCCGCTACTCCCGGTGTAGAGGTAATCGCGTTGTTGTAATACTCTCCAGCGTCCATTCCTCTCTCTGCTGCCGCCTGGGCCTGCGCCGCATTCGCGAATCCTTCGCTGACATATGTCGGCGCGGATGAAGACGCTGCGGGCGCTTTAGAAGCTACTACCGCCGCTGACGGTGAACCCGCCGCGGATACGGTCATGGAAACAAACAATACTGATGTTGCCAGTAAAGCTGCTAATTTTTTCATGGGCATCCTCCTCCTTTCTTCATTTTAAGTGTGGTATCTATATCAACATCCGAAGATGTCAATATCATTCTTCCTGTTCGGTTAAGATTCCTTCTCCGCAAGGGCATATACCCGTTTCCTGCAGGCATGTCGGTGCCTTTCATCCGTTACTCATAGATGATCCGGTCTATTTTCCCGGCGGCGTCTTCCGTCAGCGCCCCGATCACCACGTACTGCGTTCCATCCTCCCGGATGAGGCCGTTCAGTGTTACAAGGAAATGCCAGGGGGTCAGTCCTTCCCATCCTTCCCGAAAATTCCTGTTCATGCTCCGTATCCCATAGATTTCATCCAGATATTCCTGACAACCCGCAAAGGTAGTATAGTCATGCCGGCGCAGGATATCGCTCCCTTCATCGTAATAAGAAGCGAAGATTTCATAGGTCAGCACATTGTCGGGCAGGTAAAGGTAAAATGTTTCATGCTCCACGAAGAAATCCGCATCCTCGAAATGGTGAAGCGCTTTCAGAGGGCCGTCCTCTTCCAGATCGTTTCCATGAATGACCGTGTTAAAATCGCACATATCCATCAGGTTTGGCATCTCGGTATACACCGCTCCTACGCCGCTTTCTTCTCCCGCAGCGTCATGCGTAATATAGAACTCATCCGAGACACAACTTTGCAGTACCGGCAGATCAATGTCGGTTCCCGGTATATACAGCCACGCGAAAATCTCCGGATTCTGTTCTTTGAGCATGGCAAAATCGATATGTCCGTCCGCAGCCGATTCTCCGAACATTCCGGTTTCTTCCGCATCCTGTTCCAGTCCGGCTCCGTCTGCATCTGTTCCGGTTTCCTTTCCGCCTGTCTCCTGTCCGGCATTCATTCCGCTTTCGGCACCGTTTTCCTCTCCGGCCCCCGTCTTACTTCCATCTTTTTTCTGTCCGGATACACTGCATCCTGCACAGACGACCGCGGCCAGTAACAGCAGGAAACCCAGTTCAAAGGCTCTTTTTCCGCCGCCGGGCCGTATGCTTTTTTCCCGCTTTCTGTCTCTCTTCATGCCTTTTCTCCTTTTACCAAAGCGTTCCTCCGGTGCAGACTGACACCGTCAGGGTCAGCCTTTTCATTTTCTTCTTACACTTCATACTTTTTCATAAAAAATTTTCAGTATCAGCTCATACAGTGCTGTCTCGTCTATGTAATATTCCTCAAACTGCTCTCCCATTACCGTTTTCCCTTCCAGCATATGGAAATCTTCCGCCCCCAACCGGTAATCCAATGCCTGCGAAGCAAGATATACCGCCTCGTCTAACGTGATATCCGTCGTCATCATCGGCGCCGCTGTCTGATACAGGCGCACAACCATAGAAATATCTTCACCAACTGCTGTTTTTGCCGCACTGATGAAGTTCGTCAGGTACTGTTTCTGTCTCGCTAATCTTTGGTCCGCCGAACCGAATTCGTCCATATTCCGGTGTCTCACATAGGTCAGAGCGTCTTCGCCTTCCAGATGCACCTCAGCACCTTTCACAAAGGCCGGCGCTTCCGATGTCATATCCTCGAGCACCGTCACATCCACTCCTCCGGCCAAATCATTGAGTGCTGGAATTGCACTCATATTCACTGCCGCATATCCATGTATGGGCAGGCTGTAAAACAGACGACTCACCGCTTCCTTCTGATATTCACAGCTTTTTTCCACACCGTTTCCGAAACCGTGCTGAACCGCTATCTGTGCCAGAACCGTATTCACATAGGCCCCTTCCCCGTTATAGATATCGATTTCCGTCATCGTGTTGCGATTAATTCCGATGACGCTGGCCCGGCTGTCATGGGGATTCAGCACCAACAGAAAAAGAGCATCGGCCTGACCGCCGTCCGTTCCTTCCGCAACCTCCCGCACGGTCCCGTCCTGTTTGTCAATTCCCATGAACAGGAAGGTCATGATGTCCTCATTATAGGCATAGATCTGCCCCTGGTATTTGACCCATCCCTCTTCCCAGATTTCTTCTTCCTCCTCCGCGGGCGCTTCCGCCAGAACTGCTGAGGCAAGCTCCGGCTGTTCCGCGGAAACCTGCTTTAATCTGGATTTACCGACGGCTCCCACAACCAGAATCGATACGCCTGCCGACAGAATCAGCGCAAGCAGAATTCCAAAACACAGAGCCAGTCTCTTAAACCTTTTTTTCTTTTTTTTTGTTTTCAGTCTTTCCGGGTTCAGCAAAAACTCTTTTTCTTCGTTTGCCCGCAGGTCTTTTTTTCTCTTATCTTTCATCACTCACACCACATGCACCAGCAGCGTCACCGAATCGGACCGGTTTCCATCGGAATCCTCCGTATACAAGGTAACGGGATAATCACCCGGCTCGTTCCGGTTGAACCGGCTGACTGAAAGGTTATAGTAAAGCGTCGCATAATCGTCTTTATCGTCCCGCAGAATCTCTATGATCTCCGTCCAGGGAGGTGAATTTCCCGCCGTAATCGTCACTTCCGTCTCCCGCAGAGTCAGGACCGGATACCCGCTCCGGTCTTCCTGCCCGGACAATGTCTGCTGTTCCGGACGGTCGGTTTCCTG
>CALDLG010000033.1 GCA_937910785.1 uncultured Lachnospiraceae bacterium
TATGGAAAAAAATATTCCATATCAGCTAAGAAAGACTGTCATATGCCAAATTGAGCCCTGATAAGTTGTGTAATGCAGAAGCTATTGATCAATACGATCAACTGTAACAGCGGGTACTGTAATTTGTCCGCCTATTGTAGATTGGTAGGTTATAGTTCCAACGGAAAGCCCATAGATGGTGATAATATCATTTTCTAAAACTCTGGAATTTACGATAGAGGAGTTGTATTCACACAAGATGATTTTGTTGTAATCACTGTTTATAGCCAAGCGGATTTGAATAGTAGAACCTCCTTCGATTAACTGAATGACTTTTCCTGAAAATTTTACTTTTTTACCCATAAAATCATCAGGAGTTCTGGCAATGTCATCATAAGTGATTCCGGTATCGTATCCCTTGGCTTCTTCTGCAGCAAGGAGAGCAGCTTCTTCGGCAGCGGCCGCCTCTTCGGCAGCTTTTTGTTCGGCAATGATCCGGTCGGCTTCAATTTGTCTTGCCTCAGCTTCAGAGGATTCGAGATTTTCATAAGGCTGCATTTTTTCTTTGTATAAATCGTATGTAGACTGCAAAGATTCCATTGAGTCTTTTATTGTTTGATTTTCAGCAGTTAGCGATTCAATGTCTGATTTTAGAGAAGCGTTTTCGGACAAAAGGGCATCATATTCTTCTTGTGACACTCCACTGGAACAGGAGGATAAAAGAAGCGCCGAAATGATGGTAAAAGAAAATATTAATTTTTTCATTAGACAGGATTCCTTTCTTTTGTATTTACAGAAAATTGTACCATAGAAAAGAAGAAAAGGAAAGTTTATGTGTTAGTGCAGTATAAGAAAGTTCCGGAACCACTGTTGGGGATGGATTTTAATTTGAAATTTTGCAAATCCAAACATATTGGGGAAAGCGAGGTAAGATATGTCAGATTTAAGAACGTTATCGTGCGAAATGGAAAAGTTGAAAAAGCAGATTGAAGAAGTGCTCCACATTTCTGGTTATTGTGAATGTGATGATTTATCGGCGCTGGACGATTACAACCAGATAAGGACAGCAGACGAGCGACAGAAGCTGGAGGAGTACAGAAACTTGCTTTATAAACTGGAAGAAGTACAAAGCACATTGTCTTATTATTCCCGGCCAGTTAAGGAAGTAAGCAGACTTCATATAAACGCGAGTGGCAGATACGAAACAAATAAAGGGCATTACTACACAAGCGGCAGCTGCATAGAGTTTATGCGGATAGAGGAAGTCTATAACAATGAGACTCACAAATGGGAGGATGCTTATATTTGGACTACCTCACGAGTAGAGAGCCAGAACGGAGAGTATTATATTGCGGGCTATTCCAACGTTGAAATGTCGGGATTGAGAGTCCGGATAAGGGAGCGATAACGAAGGGAGCCGGGCCGCATGGTGGATAAGGAGTAAATTGAGTCTCGGCAATAGAATAAACAACATATAGACAATCTGTAAACACATATTAATTTTAAAAGAGAAGGGGAGGGGATTTACTTATGGATGATATTGATAAATCAACAACAATAACTGCAGAAAGCTGGATGGAATCTCTCGCTCGCCTTTTGGCGCATCAGATGGGTGGGCAAGTAGAGGATCTGCAGATTTACAAAGTAAAGAAAACAAAGGATGAGACCGCGTGAGCGGTCAACGCAGGACAGGCAGGTGATAAAGTATGAAACATAGTATTTTGCAGGGGATGGGACTTGTAAATATTCTGATCGGAATATCCGGAACCGCTGGAGCGATAGAACTTGGAACCGGGCTTGTACGATCAATGACACTTATAATACTTGGCCTGCTTTTGTGCCTGACGGACAAGCTTATCAGGTATCTGCGGCAGAACATTGATATGAAAGGGTGGAAATATGGTAGATGGTAAAACATTGATGGACAAGCTGTATATTCTGCCGAAGCAGTTCAAGCTTCATATGCTTCGCAAAGAATATGTACGGGCGAAATACTGTTACGATACGGCGGTCAGCGTAGCCGTATTTCTGGAACTTGATACTACACAGATGCAGGAGCTCTTTGGTGAGCGTGGAGAGCGCGGCGTTACGATCCGGAATGGATTGTTTCCTGAAGAGAGTGTACAAAAGGCATATTTCGAATGTATCAGGATGAATAAAGCCCGCGAAAACAGTAAATATGCAGGAATTCCAAAGGGATTTTTATAAATATTAAAGGAGAGGAGGAGAAGGCATATGAATGTAAATCTAAACAGCATTGGTGACGGCAGTTTGCAGGAACGGTTTAATCTGGAAATGGAAAAAGTGGTTAAGAACATGAAGGACCCGAATACTTCATACAAAGAAGCGCGTAAGATTGTGATAACCTTGTCGTTTAAACAGGATGAAGACCGTAATACCGCGGACTGTATATGCGATGTGCAGAGTAAGCTTGCAAAAACCAAGTCGTTTGATACGAAGTTCGGAATTGGCAGGGATTTAAAAACGGATCAGTATATCGCGAAAGAATACAATGCGCAAATTCCTGGACAGATGACATTCGAGGATCTGGAGACGGATGAAGAACGGATCGAAAACTTAAAGAAATTTGAGAAAAAGATTTCACCGGCGATTGGAGGTTGAGAAAAAAATGATTGCTAAAGCAATGGAATGGATTAGAGAGAATACAAAGCCTGTATTAATGGAGGCTGATGGTGCACAGTGGTCGAATAGAAAATTGGACAGAGTCGAGAGTATACAAACGCTTGACATGGTAAATTTCTATACACTTACCAGCCTTGTGGACTATTTGAGAAGTGAAGTGGATGTTCCGAATGATTTCGTAAAACATCTTTTTGTCAACGTAGTGTCCCCGGAAAGTATTGCGGTATACTCTGAGGCGAATAAAGACAATCATTACAAACGGACGCAGATTGCGAAGGTAAGTGCAATGCTGCCTGTTGTAAAGGTCGGAACGTGGGTAGACCAAACCGAGTTTTGCATCATGATGAGAGCAAATTTCATTGATAATGGACCGATAGGAGAGAATGGGACTTCCGATACGGACCGGGACGCTTTAATCGGGGTGGCGAGTAATATTATATCCGGCACAATTGCTCAGTATGAGGATACGGGTATTTCGCAGAAAGCAACACTGAAAACCGGAATTCAGGAGGCTGAGGACAAAATTCTTCCGGAGAAGGTAATATTGCGTCCATACCGAACTTTTATGGAAGTGGATCAGCCGAAGAGTGAATTTATCTTTCGTGCACAGGATAGTAAATATGGCGAAATACAGCTGTCGTTACATGAAGCTGACGGAGGTGCATGGAAACTGGATGCAATGGCATCTGTTAAACAGTATCTACAGGAACGGTTTACAGACGTTGAGTATATTACTATTACTGCATAAACATAGGCCGAAAGGCAGCATACGCGTGCAGAATAAGTCATTATGGAATTCTGCACGCGTAAAGAGAGCGGGGTATATGAATGTCCGGAGTTCCCAAAGTAGGAATTGACTTTGCCGGATGGGATGTTTCCATGTTTGATAATGACCCCAAAATTGACAAGTTACTATGTTCCAAAGGCTGGACTGGATTTGCAATATATTTCTGGTTGTGTATGAAGGCTTATGGATCGGAAGGATACTTTTATCGATGGTGCTATTCCGATTGTGCATCTACAGCGAGGAAGATGGGCAGCGGCATCAGTGCTTGTACCGTTCGTGAAACGGTGGATTACTGCTTGCAGATTAGTCTGTTTGATAACGGGCGGTTTGACGAGTGGAAAATTCTTACTTCGAGGGGTATCCAGCGTCGATACTGGCGTGTATTACAGAAACGGCGCGTTAAAAAAGTATATAGTGAATTTTGGATGCTTGATGACGATGAGCGTGCAGGCTTAATTAAAGTCAGCCTTAAACACGATTCGCATACAGCAGATAACCATTTGCATCATGCAAATGCCCATCCGCAGACAGCAAATAAAGAAAGTAAAGTAAAGTACAGTAAAGATAATAATATAATCGTTGAAACGAAAAAACTGAATGAAGCAGAAGAACAAAAAGGCAGAGAATACAGACCATCTGATTTTGAACGTAAATGCGTTGACTTTTTGATACAGTCTATTTTGCATGATTTTCCGAATACGAGAGTTCCGAGAACGGAGGATGAAATTAAAAAATGGGCAATTCATATTAATCGTCTTCAAAAAGTAGATGGAATTGCTGAGGCAGATATCTGGAATACACTTGTGTGGACGATGAAAAATTCATTTTGGCGTACGAATATTAGAAGTACGGGAAAGTTCCGGGAAAAGTATCAGACGTTATATCTGCAGAGCAGGCGAAATTATCAGGCTTCAGAAAGAAACAGATTTAATAATTTTAATCAAAATCAATATGACTTTGATGAGCTTGAAAAGGAGCTTTTGTCGAATTAATATCAGAGTTTTCAGGAGCATGGATAATTTTGCAGATTATGGCAAAAAGAGACGCTAAGGAGGAAAAGTTGGCCGTGAAAACAGAGGATAAGAAAAAGGAACTCATAAAGAAACTGCAGGCTCTGGCAGAGAGGGGAGTGGGCGGTGAGAAGGAAACTGCGAAGAAAAAACTGGAGCAACTCATGGAGAAGTACAACATTAATTCTGCGTGTATAGAGGAGGATGTAAAAGATTTCCATGACTTTAAATATGCCGGGAAGTGGGAGGAGAAATTGCTGGTTCAAGTGATAGCTCATGTGATGGGCTCGGCAGAAGATATACGGCAGAGACCATCCGGAAAAGGCAGCAGGAGTGTATTTTTAGTGGATTGTACACAAACCGAAGCTCTTCAAATAGGCGTGGAATTTGATTTTTACAAAGTATTGATGGCAGAGGATATGGATATTTTCTTTTCTGCATTCATACATAAGCACAAACTATTTGGAAGAAGTAGAAACAGACAGTATGAATCGCCAACGGATGAGGAAATGGAAAAGGCTGCAAGGATATTCGAAATGATGAAAGGGATGCAGGATCGGAGTCCGATCACTATGCTTGAGGTACAGTAAAGGAAGAGGAAGATGAAAGATTTGATAATTGATGCTTTTGCCGGAGGCGGCGGTGCAAGCGTGGGCATAGAGATGGCATTGGGGCGGTCTGTAGATATAGCAGTAAATCACGATTCTGAGGCTATAAGGATGCACACAGTAAATCATCAAAATACCATTCATCTGACAGAGGATATTTTTGAGGTTGATTTACAGAAGTATGCAAAAGGGAGACCAGTATCACTCATGTGGGCAAGCCCTGATTGTACAAGCCACAGCAAAGCAAAGGGATCTCAGCCAAGGAAAAAGGGGCTGAGGATTCTGCCATGGGCAGTGTATAAACACGCCAAAGCAATCAGGCCCAATGTGATCATAATGGAAAATGTGGAGGAAATTCAGAAGTGGGGACCATTGGATGATAATGGGAGACCAATCAAACAGAGGGAGGGGGAAGATTACAACAAATTCATACGGGCCATGGAGGGTCTGGGGTATGAGTTTGACAGCCGGGAATTGGTGGCGGCAGATTATGGAGCCCCTACCACGAGAAAGAGGTGGTATGCAATATTCCGGAAGGATGGCCGGGAGATTGTATGGCCAACGCCAACACACAGTAAAGAGGCAGCAGGCGGCTTGAAACCATGGAAAGAGTGTGGAGATTATATTGATTGGTCGGATTTGGGAAAATCCATATTTGAGAGGAAAAAGCCGCTTGCAGAGGCGACCATGAAGCGGATCGCCAATGGATATGTGAAGTACATCGTGAATAATGATCAGCCCTATGTGGTGAAGAATAAGGAGGCCTATGCTTTTCTGATTCAGTACCATGGGGAGCAAAAGGCAGGGGACGTCAGAGGGCAGGCGTTGACAGAACCTATAAAAACCATTGATACAAGCAATCGTTATGGGTTAGTGACCGCTTTTATATCAAAGTTTTATAAAACCGGGATAGGTCAGGGATGCGATGAGCCTCTGCATACCATAACAACCTCACCGGGGCATTTTGGGCTGATCACAGCATTCCTGATCAAATATTATAGCACTGGATGCGGCCAGACAGCAGGATCCCCATTGGGAACCATTACAACCAAGGATCGGTTTGGCCTGGTGAGCACACTCACAGAGATTGATGGAGGGGAGTACATATTGAGTGATATTTTCCTCAGAATGCTAAAGCCGGAGGAGCTGAAACTCATGCAGGGTTTTCCACCTGATTATATTATTGACCGGGATATAAATTTCAGGCCATATCCCATTAGTGAGCAAGTGGCAAGGATCGGGAATAGTGTGGTGCCAATTATGGCTCAGAAATTGGTGGAGGCAAACTGTGGGTATCTAAAGATAGGGGAAAGGATGCCCAATATGAGGATTGATAGCAGTGGGGAGCAGTTAAAGTTTTTATAGGAGGCAACAGGCATGAAAATTGGATTGATGGATGTGGATGGCCACAACTATCCCAATCTTCCATTGATGAAGTTATCTGCATACCACAAAGGGCAGGGGGATGAGGTACAATGGTACTATCCTCTCACATCAGGCCATATGGATGCGGTTTATATAAGCAAGGTTTTCACTTTCACTGATTATTTTGAGTATGTGATGGATGCAGATGAAGTTGTTTATGGGGGATCAGGGTTTATAAATGGAGGACTTCAAGAGAAATTCAGGCAGCTCAGGGATGAAATGGAGGAAACAGTTGGCCAAGAAGAGGCAGACAGAAGGCCAATAGAGCTGATAGTGGAGGGAAAGAAGTACCGGGATATATTGCCGCATGAAATTGAACATATCTACCCCGATTATTCATTGTATGGCATAGAAGATGAGGCCTATGGATTTATGAGCAGGGGATGCCCAAGAGGGTGCCATTTCTGCATAGTTGGATGCAAAGAAGGAAGGAAAAGCAGAAAAGTGGCAGATCTGGAAGAGTTTTGGAGAGGGCAGAAGAAGATCGTGCTGATGGATCCCAATATACTTGCCTGCCCGGATCATATGGAGCTATTACAGCAACTCATTGATTCAAAGGCATGGGTAGATATAAACCAAGGGCTTGATGCAAGGCTGCTCACAGAGAAAAATATTGAGCTAATCAAAAGGCTGAAGGTGAAAATGTTGCATTTTGCATGGGATGATGTGAAGGATGAGCAGATCATTGTGCCAAAACTGAGGATGCTCAAAGAAATGACCGGGATAGACAGAAGAAAACTCGCTGTATATGTGTTAATAAATTTCAACAGCACAACAGAGGAGGATCTTCATAGAATCTACACCCTGAGAAATATTGGCTACGATCCATATGTGATGGTGTATGAAAAATGGAATGCTCCTCAGAGCTGCATTGATATACAGAGATGGGTAAATTCAAAAAGAGTTTTCAGGAGCATAGAGAATTTTGTAGATTATGACAGAAAGAAAAGCTAAGGAGGAAACAGATGGCAGCAGGCGGCCAATAGCCTGAGAAAATAAAGGAGGATAAGAGAATGAATTTGACAATAAAGAGAACCGAGGAAACAAGTTGGGATCAGGTGAAAGCCATGGTGGTAGCAGGCTCCCTGAAGGTGGGTGATGAGGTATCTGATAATTTGCTCACCGGGGAGCGGATTGTGCATGTGGTGGCAGATATTGGCCCGGATGATGTGAAGTTTATCAGCAAGGACTGCTTGGATGAGAGGTTTGCATGGAATGAAAGCGGATCCAATGAGGGCGGCTTTAAGGAGAGCTCTCTCTGCAAAATTCTGAATGAGAAGGTGTGGAACATTCTGCCTGAGGAGCTGAGGGCGGTGATCTCTGAGAGGGAGTGCCTTCAGATTGTGGAAGGGAAAGAAGAGCGGTACCCTCTGAAATTGTGGCTGCCCACAGAGTATGAGGTGTTTGCTGATGATTGGGCCTCTGAAGCAAAAGAGGGGCAGCAGTTTGAGCTCTTCAAGGATCCCCGGAACCGCATCAAGGGGGCCGGTGACGGAGGGAGCCGGGCCTACTGGTGGCTGCTGTCCGTTTGTGGTGACAATTCTGCCAGTGCCTGCTTTGTCAACTACGTTGGCGGTACCCACTACAGTAGCTGCGCCTATGAACTCCGGGTGCCCGTCTGCTTCTCAATCAAAATCAAAGAATAATCAAAGAAAATCCCTGCCACTTCTATTGGACATATTTAACGATCCGGAAAATGCATACTGGCAGGCAAGAAAAATATATAAAGAAATCTGGGATAGTAAAATTCCAAAAGGAGATTTGGCATTTTTATATAAGTGGGATGCAAATCCCTATGTATGGGTAATAGAGTTTGAACAGATAAAAGTATAGATTTTGTAAAATAGCAGTAGAACTATAGGGGTGATTATTGTGACAAGAGAATTGCTGGAAGAATATACATACAAAAAGATGGAAATCTGTGATCTGGAAAATGCTGTTTATGCGTTAAATGGCAATAGTGCTATGATTGCGAGGGATACAGTTCTTGATTATCGAAAAGGATATCCGGCGCCGACTGCGGTGATAGGCATTGACTGGGAAAAAGTGGATAGAATAGAGAGACAGTGTGAAAATAGAATAGCAGTTCTTAAAAGAGAGTGTGAAGAGATAGAAATATTCATAGAGGCAATAGAGGACAGTCTCACAAGAAGGATATTCAGGCTGCATTACATAGACGGTTTGCCACAAAGTAAGATTGCAAAACGCTTGAAAGTATCTCAGTCTGTGGTAAGTAAAAAGATAACCCTTTTTTTAAGAATATAACAGGAGAACGTTGTCATGACCAAAGAATTTCTGAAAGAGTATAAAAGTAAGAAAGAAGAGATAAAGGAGATCCGCCAAGAAAAGCGTTATGAAGATAGAATATTGATTCTAACAAAGGAATGTGAAGCCGTTGAAAGGTTTATTGAGGAGATACCGGAAAGCCTACTAAGACGTATTTTTCGTATGTATTACATTGATAATCTTACACAGAAAGAAATCGGTGATACTCTGAACATGGAAAGAAGTAGTATCAGCAAAAAAATTAATAGATATCTGAAATCTTTTTTATGAGTGGTAAATCTAAAAATTTTATAAACTATACAACTTTCACACAATTCACAAAAAGAATAATTATAATAATAATCAGGGAATCCAGACAGAATGGACGACCAATTTTTCCCCATGAAGAAAGCACCTGACTGCAGTTTCTGCCGTCAGGTGCTTTTAATTATGGAAAAAGATAAGTAAATCAGGAGGTATCTTCTTGAATACAGTAGAACCGATCAGGGATATGGATCTGGTGCTGGATGTCGCAGATTACTTAAAAGCAAGAAATGAAAGAAATTATGTTCTGTTTATGTTTGGTATTTATACAGGGCTTCGGATTTCTGACATATTAAAATTGCGTGTACGGGATGTGAGGGAAAAGGATTATGTGTATATTCGGGAAAACAAGACAGGAAAGGAAAAGCGCTTTCCTATCAATGGAGAATTAAAGCCGATTATTGTAAATTACATACAGGGGAAAAAAGACTTTGAATATTTGTTTAAATCTCCTAATTATCCCAACAAGGCAATTAGTCGACAACAGGCATATAATATTTTAACGGATGCAGGCAAAGCATTCGGGATAATCGCGATAGGGACGCATACATTGCGAAAGACGTTTGGCTATCATATGTATCAGCAGACACATGATGCGATAACGGTTAAGGATATACTTAATCATGCGCATATGTCGGAAACATTGCGTTATATTGGGATTAATCAGGATAATAAAGACAGGGCTATCATGGGGCTGACTTTCAGGAAGAAGAGCGGCAAAGGATAGTCTTTTATTTTGATTTTCCTTTAGTAAAAATGGGAAAGGGTTTTTCTCTTTGTCATTCGTTTGACATATAAAACGATTGTCAAATAGGGGATATATTTTCGAAGGCATTATATTGAAAGAAAATACAAGCGGCCTATTTGACAAAGCCATAAGATATGTCAAATAAATGCGGGGTGACGGATGATCTGATGCAGATGGGACAATCCCGGAAAACATAGGTTCTTCCGAACGCCCGTTCTTTCGTTGCGGGTCCGCGAACGCAAAGGTTTGCCAGATATGGAAAAAAAATAACAGAAGTTGCCGTTTCCGATTCGGAGACCAGAAAGAGGGTAAATATATGGCCAAAATGGATATAGAATCTGCAAAAGTTACAAATATAGACAGTGTAACCGTTTCCGCTGCGGTATTGGGGGATTTGGTAGGAGTTTCGGACCGGCGCATACGGCAGATGGCAGAGGAGGGAGTAATAATAAGAGCCGCGAAAGGGCGTTATAAGTTGGTTGATTCTATAAAGAATTACCTTCTGACATTAAAACTGGCTGCAGAAGGTGTGGGAGTAGATTTAGTAGACGGTGAGATCGATTATGATGAGGAAAAAGCGCTGCATGAAAGAATAAAGCGATATATTTCCGAGCTAAAACTACAGGTTATGAAAGGAGATCTGCATAAGGCAGGGGATGTTGAAACAGTTATGTCGGATATGCTGGTGGCATTTAAAACGAGGATAATGAATATTCCGTCTAAGGTAGCTCCGATATTGGAAAGTCGTGATGCATCGTTTATAAAGGAGCATCTTACAAAAGAAGTTATTGAAGCGCTTAATGAACTGAAGGACTACGATCCGGAAATATTTTATGGTGATGAATGCATTAAAGACGAAACCGATGAAGAGGAAGAAAATGGATAGTAGTAGAGCTAAAAATGAAAAGTTGTCGTTTGTAGAGCCAGACAAAATACAGGACAAAGAGCAGCGGATCGAATATAAGACTTTGAAACTGTTTCGTAAGATAGCCAAAGTGGTAAGCCCACCGCCGATTCTTACAGTAAGTCAGTGGGCAGATCGTTATAGGAGATTATCGTGCGAGAGTGCAGCGGAACCCGGACAGTGGAATACAGACCGGGCTCCATATCAAAGGCAGATAATGGATGCTGTGAACGATCCGGAAGTTGAAGATATTGTGATAATGAGCTCGTCGCAGGTTGGGAAGACGGAATTGATCCTTAACATAATAGGGTATTATATAGACCATGATCCGGCACCTATGCTGGTAGTACAGCCGACAGCAAAGCCAATGGCAGAAGATTTTTCAAAAGACCGTCTGGCACCAATGATTCGGGATACGCCGACGCTGGCCGGAAAAGTCCGCGATGCAAAATCAAAAACTTCAGGGAATACGATTCTGCACAAAATTTTTCCGGGAGGCCATGTAACGATTGCCGGGGCAAATTCTCCATCCAGCCTTGCATCAAGACCGGTCCGGATCGTATTAATGGATGAGATCGACAGATATCCGGTAAGTGCAGGAACTGAGGGCAATCCAATTAAACTGGCGGAGAAAAGGACAACCGCATTCTGGAATAAAAAGAAGATTAAAGTTTCTACGCCTACTTTAAAGGGATATAGCCAGATAGAAAAGGAATTTTATTCTGGGACGATGGAAGAATGGTGTATACCCTGTCCTTGTTGTGGAAAATACCAATCGTATGAATGGAAGAGGGTTAGATTTTCAGATGCGACAATGGAGTGCAAATATTGCGGTGAGCATATTGCGGAAGTGGACTGGAAGCAGGGGGAAGGAAAATGGATTGCGGAACATCCGGAAAGAAAACGTAAGCGGTCGTTTCATTTGAATGAGCTTGCATCTCCATGGAGACACTGGCCGGAAATTATCCTGGACTGGAAGGAAGCCTATCATGAGCTTAGAGAAAACAATGATCCTAACAAAATGAAAACCTTTATAAACACATCGCTCGGAGAAACCTGGGAGGAACAGGGAAAAGGTGCAGATGAAGATTCTCTTTTATCCCGCAGGGAACAATATAAAGCAGAGATCCCGGATGGAGTGTTAGTCTTAACTGCGTCCGTCGATGTGCAGGATGACCGCTTTGAAATCGAAGTTGTCGGTTGGGGGCGTGGTTTTGAAAGCTGGGGCATCCAGTATGAAAAAATATACGGGGATTTGGATAAGGAAGAAACATGGGATGAGTTGGGAATATGGCTTGACAGAGAATTTTCTTTTGCCTCAGGAGCTTCGCTGCTAATTGCGAAAATTTGTATTGATACCGGAGGACATAAAACGACAGAGTGTTACAAATTCCTGAAACGTGTAGAGAAAAAAGGAAAGGGAAAACGCATAATCGGCATAAAAGGATTCGGAAGAGAAGGGCAGGGAATTCCGCTTCTTTACAAAAGTTCGTTAAACAATGAGTATAAAGCAAAAGTGTATATTTTAGGTGTGGATAGCGGTAAGGAAACCGTTATGACAAGGCTTGGAATAACAGAGGAAGGGCCGGGTTATTGTCATTTTCCGATAAATATTGATCGTGGCTATGATGAGAATGTTATAAAAGGATTTAACAGTGAACAAAAAGTGACAGAGGTGAAAAACGGCTATAAGGTGAGTAAGTGGATAAAGAAGAGAGGACCGCGTAATGAACCGTTGGATCTTCGTGTTTATAATACGGCAGCAATTGAAATATTGAATCCGAATTTTGATATTCTGGAAAAGAAAGTGAATGCCGGAATCAATTACATGAAAAGAATACCGGGAAAAGCAATAAAGAAGCGAAAAGCAGGAACTGTCAGCCGGGGGATAGAAATATAGAATGGAAAGGAGAAAATTAATATGCAGAAAAAATACCTTGAGCGTTGTAAAAAACGTCTTGAAATGTATTATGAAGCCGAAGAGGCGGTTCTGTTGAATCAAGAGTACAGGATTGGAACAAGGACCCTGCGCAGGGCAGATCTGGCCACAATACGGGACGCAATTAAAGATTTGGAAAGAAAAATTGAAATATTGGAAAAAAACGGCGGTAAAAATAAGGCATACAGGTTTATTCCGCGGGATATTTAAGGAGAAGCAATGAATTTATTTGACAAGGTTATTGAAATGGTAAGTCCACAGGAAGCCCTGCATAGGGAAGCGGCACGATGGAAACTTGAGGCAATGCGGGGGTTTAAAAATTCCGGGTATGATGAGTCCGGGGCATCGCGGCATAAAAATTCAATGCGCGGATGGCTGGCATCCAGCAAAACACCGCAGGAAGATATTGACAGAAATATTCCAATACTGAGGCAGCGATCTCGAAGCCTGTTTATGTCGGCCCCGCTGGCGGTTTCCGCGATAAAAACGAACCGGACCAATATTGTCGGAGAAGGATTACGACTTAAAAGTACAATTGACGCGGATTTTCTAAGAATGACAGTAAAGCAGGCAGCGGAGTGGCAGCGCAATGCAGAGCGGGAGTTTGAATTATGGGCGCGGGATAAACATTGTGATTCTACAAGGGTAAATAATTTTTATGAAATACAGCAGGTGGCTTGCATGGGATGGATGATGAATGGTGATGCATGTGTGCTTTTGGAATATGAACAGCCAACGAGGATGCTTCCGTATGGCCTCCGCATACACCTTATAGAATCGGACCGTATTTCCACTCCATATAGTAGCGGAAACAATGTTTATTTATATGCAGTGGACCCCAATACCCAAAACCGAATTTTTAACGGTGTGGAGGTAGATCAAAATAATCGGGTCGTGGCATACCATATATGTTCTGCCCACCCAAACAGCAGTCTGCATGCAAAAAAGGAATGGAAAAGAGTAAAAGCGTTTGGAGACAAGACAGGGACGCCAAATGTTCTTATGCTGTATGAAACGGAAAGGGCAGAACAATACAGGGGCGTTCCGTATCTGGCGCCTGTAATAGAATCCCTTAAACAACTAACGCGTTACAGTGAAGCGGAAGTAATGGCAGCAGTTATAAATGGTTTTTTTACGGTATTTATAAAGTCTGAAAAAGGAACTTCAGAGATGGGGTTTACGGGAATTGTGGATGAGGAAGATCAGGTGTCCAACGATAATGTAAATTATGAACTGGGACCGGGCATGGTACATATGCTGGAGCCGGGCGAATCGATAGATATTGCAGACTCAAAACGTCCATCAAGCAATTTCGACGCATTTACCACTTCACTCGCGAAATATGTGGGCGCAGCGCTGGAGATTCCGCATGAAATACTGGTTAAAAATTTTCAATCGAATTATTCAGCATCGCGGGCCGCATTGCTGGAAGCAGGGAAGGCTTTCCGCATGAAAAGGTCATGGCTGGCAGCAGATTTATGTCAACCGGTTTATGAAATTTTTTTGTCTGAGGCAGTTGCCAGTGGAAGATTGAAAGCCCCCGGCTTTTTTATTGATCCGCGCATCCGGATGGCATATTGCGGCGCACAGTGGAACGGACCGGCGCAGGGAATGATTGATCCTGTAAAAGAAGTTAATGCGGCGGCAAAGCGGATCAGTCTTGGCGTTTCAACACGACAGCGTGAAACAATAGAAATGACCGGAGGTGATTTTGACAGCAATGTGGCGCAGCTGGAGCGTGAAAATCAGCTCATGAAAGAGGCCGGACTTCTTTCTGAACAAAAATAGGTTATAAAGAAGGGAGACAATATAATGATAACGAATCAGCTAACGGTGACAGAGAATAAAAAAACAGCGAGTCAAAGGTTCTGGAATTTTGTAGATAAAGGAGATACCGCAGAATTACAGCTTTTTGGAACCATACAGTCCGAAGAAGACTGGTGGAATGAGGACTGTGTTACTTACCGAAACTTTATAAATGAACTTAACGGACTCGGAGATAAAAAGTACATAAATGTAATGATTCATTCCACTGGTGGTGACGTATTTGCAGCAAATGCAATATATAGCGCCCTTGTAATGAACAAGGCAGCGATAACTGGAACAATCATTGGAATCTGTGCAAGCGCGGCGACGATCGTATTGATGGCATGCGACAGCCGGAAGATTGCAAAGAATGCTATTTTGATGGCACATAATCCGTCGGTATCACTGTGGGGATCTTATCAGGCCGAGGATCTCCTGCAGATGGCGGAAGTAATGAGTCAGGTGAAGAAAAGCATTGTAGCAGCATATATGGAACGCCTGAATAAAACAGAAGACGAAATTAATCTGCTTATGGATGAAGAAAGCTGGTATGTCGGTCAGGAAGCGGTAGATGCCGGTTTTTGTGACAGTGTAATTGAGCCGGATTTTCAGAACGGTGATTTTTCAAATCATTTTATGGTGGATGGAATTCCATATAGTTTTCAAAACTATGTAGAAAAATTCGTTCCGGATAATATTCGAAAAAAGGTTCGGGATCTTTCTGAAATATATTCGAAAGAAACAGGAACTTTTTTTGATACAAAAAAAATAACACAGAAAGGAAATGAAAAGATGGAAGAAAATGAAAAAAATACACCTGCGATTACAGATGTGACAGGATTAAAAGCGGCATATCCGCAGTTGTGTGAACAGATCGAAGAGGATGCGGTTTTGACAGAAAGAAAAAGAATGAAGGCAATCGATTCGATTGCTGCCGGAATTCCGGAAGATGTGCTTATGAAGGCGCGGTATGATGATCCAATTTCGGCGGCGGATCTGGCGCTTGCGCAGATGAAAGCCAATAATGCGGCAGGACAGCAGTTCCTAAATGAAATGATTGGAGAAATACAGAACTCCGGCGCTGCAGAGGTGAGAGCGGAACCTAATGAGGGATACGATCCGGAAGGACAGAAAATGGTAGAAAATGCGCAGAAGGTTACTGGATTTGCTGCGAAACTTAAAAATGATAAAAGGAGGATGAGAGGATGAAAATGTTCGAACAGATTGGAGAATTTAAGCCGGATTCTTTAATTGCCGGAAATGAATTTCCCATATTGAAAGAGGGAATTGGATTAAAGGCCGGGTATGGCGTGTTAAAACGTGGATCACTGATTATGAAAGAGAATGGGGCCGGGTATATAGCGGGAACCGGAGAAGCCACTGAGGTGTTTGGCATTCTGACGGATGATGTTGACACAGGGGAAGATGAAGCAGGCGATAATATTCCGGCAACGGTATATCAGACCGGGGAATTTAATCGTGATGATGTTATTGTTTCCGGGGATAATACAGCAAATTATGAGGACGACATGAGGAAAGCGGGAATTTATCTTCGCAGCGTCCAGAATTTTGAATAATATACAGGAGGTGCATTAAGAATGGCAGAATACACGACAAGGGAAATGATAGAGGCAATTGATCAGACGCCGCCGGTCCGTTCCTTTTTTCAGAAGACATTTTTCCCCGGAGACCAGACACATGTTACCGAAGAGGTTGAGTTTGATGTACGCAAGGGAAAAAGAATCATGGCGCCGTTTGTAAGTCCGCGCAAAGGTGGCAAGGTTATTAAGCGTCAGGGGTATAAAACAAATCAATTTAAGACGCCAAAGATCGCACCGGAGAGAGTGGTTACCATTGATGATATCTCCAAACGGTCAATAGGGGAGAATATCTATTCCAGGAAAACACCATCTGAAAGAGAAGATGAGCTTCTTGCAAAAGACATGACAGATCTGGAGGAATCTATCGACAGAAGAAAAGAATGGATGTGCAGACAGGTCCTTTATGAAGGCAAGCTGGATGTTAAGGATGAAGAGGAAGGCGTGGATTTCCAGATTGATTTCGGATTCTCAAATATTGTGGTGCTGGGGGAAAATGAGCAGTGGAAGCTTGAGACAGTTAATCCGCTTTCGATATTTAAAAGGCTTCGCAAGAAAATAATAAAAGAGACTGGGCGTGCGCCGGACATTGCGGTTTTCGCAACGGATGCCATTGAGGATTTTATAAATAACAAACATGTAATGAATGCAATGGATGTTCTGAGAATGAAGAATATCGTAATTGAGCCGCGCGTTATCGACCCGGCGCTGACATTTTATGGACGTATAGCGGAACTGGATCTTGACATCTACACTTACGAAGAATGGTTCCTGAACGATGAAGGGGAAGATGAATCCATGACGCCTCCCGGAACAGTTCTTTTGGGACATTCTGACGGTGAGGGACAGATTGAGTATGGACTGGTCACACAGATGGAAGAAAAGAAATTCCATTCTTACGAAGGAAAACTTGTTCCTAAGGTATGGGTAGATGAAACCGATGAGGTTAAGAAGGTAAGAATGACCTCCAGACCGCTCCCGCGTCCGTTTGACGTGGAATCCTGGGCAGTTATTTATATGAAGGGAGAAAGAGCATGAGATACAGGACGAAGGTAATCGTTGTAACAGGTGGCAGGGAATATCAGCCGGGAGAACTTCTTCCGGCTGATATTTCGGCGGCGGATCTGGATTTTTTGAAAGAAAAAAAATTCGTTCTCCCAGCGGATATTCCGTCAGTTGCAAAGACGAAGGATGATGATTCCGGGCATGATGCGGATATTCCGTCAGTTGCAAAGACGAAGGATGATGATTCCGGGCATGATGCGGATATTCCGTCAGTTGCAAAGACGAAGGATGATGATTCCGAATTTGATGAAAGGGACCCGGATGAACTCAAAAGTCCGGAGGATATAAAGAAAATCCGTTCTAAAAAGGAGCTGGCCGTGTACGCGGATTCAATTGGTCTTTATCTGGAGGAGGCATTTGAGGAAAAAGGACTGAAAGAGCTGCAGGAGGAAATTATAAATTTTCAGGAAGAAAAACTGAATGAGTGCGATGCAGAGTAGAGGAGTAGTGCCATATGCTGTCGTTTAAGGAACAGATAAAGAAGGATATCAGATCCGTTTTTATGAATTTTGAAGAGTTTGGTGAAATACACAAACTGAATGGAAAGAAAAAGCTTGTTATCGTTGACGAAAATGAGCTGACGGAACGTGAAAAACGGATGAAAAACCGCGCTGCAAACGGCATAGATGAACTGCATAAAAAGCAGGTTTTATTTTATATCGAAGCAGAAAAATTTGGTCCAATTCCGGAGCCGGGGAAAGTGCTTAACTTTGATGGGAAGGAATATCTCATAACCGAGGCCACAAATGAAGAAGGCATTTATTCAATCAGTCTGGAGGCAGCAAGATCATGATAATCATAAAATTATCGCCTGAGCAGTATCTTTCCATGCAGAAGCATTTGGAGGAAGCCTCCAGCGTAGGCAAGAATGATATGGCAAAAGAAGCTATGCGAAAAGCAATCAGGGAGACTGCAAAAGGACTGAAAGAAAAACTGTATGCAGAGACAAAAAAGGAATATACGATCAAGCGGTTTAAGAAGAGTAGTATAAGGGTACTAAATCCGACGAAAAGGCTTCTGCGGGCGATTCTGGAGGTGGAAGGAGAACCGCTTGGCCTTAGAGGTTCCTATAAAAACAGGAAGAACGGGAAACGAAAAGGCGCAAGCGCGATGGTTAAAGCAGGCGGACAGGTAAGGGAACTCATATTATCGTCTGGTGGCCGCGGGTATAAAGCGTTTGTAACGACGGTAAAAAATGTTGCAAAAGATGGAACGGTATCGGAACATACAGGAATTTTCCAGAGGGTGCCCGGGAAAAAAATGAGAGCGCATCCTGAAAAAGAGGCAATAAGGCAACTTTATGGACCGGCAAGGTCAAAGGCAGCCGAAAGCACATACCGGGAAAAGCTGGAGCCGGGCATGCAGAGCGAATTGTCATATCACCTGCACAGGCATATAAATGAAGTAGTCTACGGAAGGAGATAACAGTGACAGCTTACGAGTTACAAAAAGACATTGCGGAGGAAGTAGAGGGAATTCTTAAATGTATGCTTTTAAAGGATATTGAAGGCAATCTGGTACATATGAAGGCATTTCCGCAAAGGCTTCCCAAACGGTTACAGAATGTCCGCACAACGGATACAGATAATGACGATGCAGAAATATCAGATGAGGCCGTAATGTCTGATGATGGTGGTGTGGCAGAGGAAATCTATGGAGATGATCCTTATCCGTATTGTGTTGTAAAGGTTAATTCTGGAGAATTGGACCCGGTGCAGGGAGTGCAGGAAATACAGACGTTACTGATTTTTGGAATTTACGATAATGATGCGGAATGCCAGGGGCATCACACGATATTAAATATGATACATAAGGTTTCCGAGCGGTTTACGAAAAACCCGTATCTGAAGGAGAAATATCGATTGAATTTTGATGCCGGCATTACATGGTTAGTGGATGATGAGGATCAGTACCCCTATTATTTTGGGGCGATGGAAATGACATGGGATACGTTTTTTGCAGGATTGGAGGGTGGCAGGTATGCATGAAAGGAAAAAGATACAGCAGAGGGAAGAGGGAAAGGTAACCATAATTTATCTGGGGCCGGAAATTCCCGGAGTCGTGGCGGCGGGGGCAGTTTTTAAGAACGGCCTGACAGAAAAACTTAAAGAGAGTGTGGAAGAGCTCCCGGCGATACACCGGCTGTTGGTACCGGTAAAAGATGTCGTAAAAATGAAAAAAGAATTGAGCAAAGAAGCGTCAGCCGCAAGGATTTGTTTTAAAATAGTTGCGGAATATGCGGCGCGGAAAGGAGTTTCAAAAGCATGATTATGAATTTGAAGGAATATCCTCATGGCGCGCGGGTTGAAGAAGAGGGAAGCTATATCGCAGCACCGGTAACCGGCACCGCCGGTTTGCAGGTGATTTTTGGAACCGCACCGGTGAACCTGACAGAGAATCCGGAAGCGGCGGTAAATACACCGATCGTTTGTCGGACAATGAAAGAAGCGCAGGAAAAACTGGGGTACAGTGACGATTATAAGAAGTATACTTTATGTCAATCTATGTATGCGTCCTTTTGCGCATTTGTGGTTGCACCAGTTATATTTATTAACGTGCTGGACCCGGAAAAGCACAGGAAAGAGAACGCGGAGAAGGAATATACGGTGGTTTCCGGCCAGGTGTTTCTGGAAGAGGAAGGTGTTCTTAGAAAAAGCGTTGTCGTAAAAAGCGGGGAGGAAACTCTGCGGGATACGGACTATCTTCTTACCTTTTCTGACAACGGAAAACTGATTATTACGATGGTTTCCGAGAAAGCGGCGGGACTTGCAAAGGTGAGTATTACATCCGCCTCCATCGCGCCGGAACAGGTAACGGCGGAAGACATCATCGGAGGTTATGATGCGGAAACAGGAAAAGAATATGGGCTGGAAGTAATGCGGCAGGTATATCCAAGAACGGGAATGACTGCCGCATTTATCATGGCTCCCGGATGGAGCCATAAACCGGAAGTGGCAGCTGTTATGATTGCGAAATGTGGTTCGATCAATGGCGCATTCATGGCCGAGACTCTGATTGACATTGATACGGAGACCGCCAGGAAACATACGGATGTGGAGGTCTGCAAAAAGGAAAACGGATATGTGGATTCACATGCGATTGTGCTGTGGCCGAAAGTTGTTATGGGAGGCAGACAGGTTTATCTGTCAGCGGCATATGGCGCAATGGCCGCCCATATGGATGCTAAGAATGATGATGTACCCAACATTTCTCCGTCGAATGTTCTGATAAATGCCGAGGCGGCAGTGACAGAAGATGGAACGGAAATTTTTATGGACAGGCAGCAGGCAAATATGCTTAACGGTATTGGAGTTGTAACGCTGCTTTATGAGGCGGGCTGGCGGGCATGGGGGAACAATACGTCTGCGTTCCCGGACACAAAGGAATTAAAAGATCGGTGGATTAACTGCAGGAGAGTATTTTCATGGATCGCGAACAGTTTAATTACGACATACCATGAGAAGGTTGACAGCCCGGCGAATTACCGTCTGATTGAAAATATCTGTGATTCTGAAAATATACGGCTGAACAGCTTTGTTTCTGCCGGAAAGCTTGCGGGAGGCAGAATCGAGTACAACGAGGAAGAAAACAGGGTCGAAAATCTTCTGAGCGGTCAGGTGGTTTTTCATGTGTATATCGCTGCGTATACGCCGGCGGAAGATATTCTGTTTATCCTTAAATTCGATCCGGAGATGTTAAAAGAAAATCTTACAGGGACAGGGACGGGAGGTGAATCATGAGCGAGCGGAATAAGAAATTAATCTATCCGGAGGTAATCGATTATTTTAACGTTTACAATAGAGCGGATAAACTGATGGGAATTTCCGGCGAGATAAATCTGGCAGAATTGAGCGCCATAACAACGGAGATCAAAGGCGCTGGAATTCTCGGTTCATACAATACGGCAGTAATCGGTATGTTTAACAGCATGCAGCAGGAAATACCCTTCCGCATGATTAATACGGAATTCTTTGATCTGATGGATACAAGCCAGCAGGCTGAAATTGTTCTGCGGTCTTCGGTTCAAAATGTAAATAAGTCTTCCGGCGGCGCTTTAAGTACACAGGGAATGCGCCTTGTGTTCCGGGGGCGTCCGACGGCCTTTAAACCGGGAAAGATACAGATCGGAGATATGATGAATGCTTCTGTAACGCTGGAGCTTACATACTACCTTATCGAGATGAACGGCGAAAAGAAAATGGAACTGGACAAATTGAATGAAATCTACATCGTAAACGGCAAGGATGTGCTTGCGGAAATCCGGAAGCAGTGTTAGTCTAAACGTCCGATAAATTGGACAGAAAGGAAAGAAAATGGATAAAATAGAGGAAAACATGAAAACAATGAATGAACTGGAGGAAGCTGTGAAGGCAAAGGGAGAGAATCCTTATATAATTCCATTGAAGACTCCCGTTAAATTCGAAGGAAAGCAGTATGACTGTATCGATTTGACCGGACTGGAAGATTTACGCGCCACTGATCTGATCGCAATCAACAGACGACTGTCCGTCATGGGGACCGGAGAAGCTTTTGCGGAGAATTCGCTGGAATATACACTTCATCTTGCCGCTGCCGCGACTGCGCTTCCCATAGAATTTTTTGAACAGTTAAAGATCAATACCGCAATGCGCGTTAAATCTCGTGTATTGCTTTTTTTGTTCAGGCAGGATTGAGCAGCCTGCCTGAACTTGTAGGATTACGCAGACTGTGCATAGAATTATCTCTTTATACGCGGACAGGTTTAGATTTTTTTCTAAACCTTCCCGTTTTCGAGCTTATGGAGACCGCAAAAGAGGTGAATCAAATCGGCAGAAGGAAGTAACGGGAGTGAGAGAAAATGCAGGATAATACATATAAACTGGCAATAAAGATTGCCGGGGAAATAGAAAAATCTTTCTATGATGCTGCAAAAACAACAAAAAAGGAAATGCTCGAGCTTGCGAAGACGGCCACGTTTATACAGGCAGGTATTAAGAATTCGGAACCGTTCTTTTCAGGATTGGAAAGTATGGCGGTAACAAGCTTTAAGGCGGTGGTAAGCGCTGCCGCAGTGACCGGAACGGCAATTACCGCAGCGCTTGGAGCTTCTGTTCATGTCGGCTCTGAGTTCGAATCTGCTTTTGCGGGTGTGAAAAAGACAGTTACTGCGACAGATGCGGAATTGGCGCAAATGCGGGACGAGATCCGACAGATGGCAAAAGAGATACCACAGTCGGCTGCGGAGTTATCCGGAATTGCGGAGGCGGCCGGACAACTTGGAATTGAAAATCAGAATCTGATGGAATTTACGCAGACGATGGCCAATATGGAGGTTGCAACGAACCTTACAAGTGAGGAGGCGGCAACGGAGTTTGCACAGTTTGCGAATATTACCGGCATGGCGCAGGACAATTTCGACAATCTGGGAAGTTCTGTTGTTGCGCTTGGAAACACAATGGCGACAAATGAAGCTTCGATTGTAAGCATGGGAATGCGGATAGCGGCGGCGGGGGATCAGGTTAATTTAACGGAAGCCGAAATAATGGCATATGCGTCGTCGCTTTCTTCGGTTGGAATTGAAGCGGAAGCCGGAGGAACCGCTTTTTCAAAACTTCTTGTCAACCTGCAGATGGCGGCCGAGACAGGAGAACAATTAAAACAGTATGCGAAAGTGGCTGGAATGACTGGCGCAGAGTTTAAAAAGTTGTTTCAGGATGATGCCAGTGATGCAATTAATGCATTCCTGTCAGGATTAAATAATACGGAGCGGAATGGAAAGAGTGCGATCGCGGTGCTGACTGATATGGGAATAACAGAGGTGCGCCTGAGAGATACTCTAATTCGTGCAGCCGGAGCCAGTGAGATGTTTGGAACCGCACTGGAAACCTCTGACGAAGCATGGCAGGAAAATACCGCATTGGTGAATGAAGCGGCACAGCGATATGCAACTTTTGAAAACCAATGCGGCATTTTAGGAAATAAGATAACAGATATTGGAATAAGTGTCTATGATGATCTGCGGCCTGGTTTGACAGAGGTGGTCATGCTTGCAAATCAGTTTGTGGATGGTTTGGCCGGGCAGGAAAACGTAGTTGAAGATGTGATTGATTCTGCGGTAAAGGGAATGCCGACGATGATCCGGGAAATGAGGGAAGCAGGTGAAGCTGTTCGTGAATTTACAGAGCCGTTCCTGAAAGTCGGAGGATGGCTTGTGGAGAATCCGGGCGTGATAACCGGCACAATCGTGGGAGTTGGGACCGCGTTAGGGACATATAAAATTGCAACAGGCATTGCATCACTGGCAGCGTCGCTTGGCAGTCTGGGGCCGGTGGGAATAGGTATTCTGGGACTTGGAGGCGTAGCCGGTATTATTACGGGTATTGCGACGGCAGTAAAGAAAAGTGCGGCCGAAGCGAAACAGGCGAATCTGGACGCACATTTTGGAAATATTGCTCTTTCCATTCAGGACATTCAGGAGGCGGCCTCTTTTATCGTAGGAAATGAAAGTCTTGAACAGATGCGGGAATCGATGGAAGCGATGGCGGAACTGGATGGACTTGAAAGTGAAATACGGGACATATCAGATGAGATTCGCAGGACAAACTGGAAGGTTTCTATCGGAATGGAACTGTCCGAACTGGAGATGGAGGATTATAAGGGGCAGCTGGAGGAATATTGCACATCTGTACAGGAATATGTAACGCAGCAGCAGTATGCGATTACGCTTTCTGTAAATACGCTGCTTGGTGAGGATATTGAGAATAGCAACATTGTCACACAGATGAATGAATTTTACGCCGGGAAACAGGAAGAGCTGAAGCAGCTTGGTGAGGATTTAAATGAGGCAATAACCGACGCATTTAATGATGGGTTGCTGGAGCCAGATGAAGTGGAGATTATTGAGAATCTACGGAAACAGATTGCGGAAATTAAGGCTGCACTGTCAGATGGAGATGGCGGGCTTGAAGCCGAACTGGATCTTCTGGACCTGAAATACAGCAATAATCTGGATGCCGATTCCACGATGAACTTATTTGCAGAAATAAATCGAATTGGGGCAGAACGGCAGGCTGGATACGATGAAGACTATAAAAATACAAAAGCGCAATGGAACCAAATGAAGAATGAAATGCCTGCAGATGAATTCATGGCGGGGGAAAAGGATCTGGATGCGGCATATCTGCAGAGGCAGTGGGATTTATGGCAGAAACTGATTGAATTTGAAAATACAAAGGCAATAGCTCCATATGCAGAAGAATTCGATACCCTGACAGGAGAAATGGACGACGTGGTCCGCGATATGCTGGGATACCGCCTGAATAGTATAGCCTACGAAGGCGCGGACGGAACATTGAGTTTACTTGCAGAGGATGTAATTGGAGCTGTTGATATCGATCAGGCTACAAGGGACGCTATGGCGGAAGTGTTTGAACAGATGAAGCCGGCCCTTGAAGCTACGAAGGAAATCGAGCAGAAATATAAGGAGATGGGAGTCGAAATTCCGGAAGAAATGCGCGAAGAAATCAAGTATACATATGCAATCGGTGCATTGGCTGGTGATATCGACGCGATGTGGGGAATGATCGGCGTGGCTGCAGAATCGGAAGAGTATCAACAGGCAATTTCGGCGATTGCAGAATCAGGCGGATATCTGCCGGAGCAGATTGCGGTGGCAATCGCTGGAAATCAGGATAAGATCGATGCGGCTGTAATGCAGTCATGGAATGACACGAAAAAAACGTATGAAATGACCTTCGGACAAGGGCTTGGGACTGCCGCAGCTACGGGAAGCGCGGGGGAACGCTTGGGAAGTGGTTTTAAGTTTTCTTTTAAAAGCTCAAAAAATATACCGGGGCATGCAGATGGAGGTATTTTCGACACACCGCACCTTGCCCTGTTTGCGGAAGATGGGCCGGAAGCGGCGATTCCGCTTGACGGTTCCCGGAATTCAATCGATTTGTGGACTCAAACAGGCAAGTTGCTTGGCATGGATCGAGGCGCAGGTAGATTTAATACTGGTGGCGCTGGTGTCGGAGATGACTCAGGCAGCAGTATTCAAATTTTATATAATCCGACATTGCAGTTTTATGGAGGCGCGCCGTCGAAAGAAGATATAGAAGATGCGATGGAAACGGAATATGATAAATTCGTGGATTTTATGGAGCGGTTTGCAAGAGAGCGGGAGAGATTTGGATTTGCATAATTTGCAGTCGGGTGCTCTTCTCCTAGTGATAAATGTTAAAACTATCAAAAGAGGAATAGTTTTATGTTGGTAGAAACAATGAAATGTAGTGAAGAATTTTGTTGAAATTGATATATTTTCATAGTATAATAAACTCAAAAGTGCAAAGGAGGAATTTATATGACCTTAGATACTATTGGTGGGAATGATAAAGCCGAAAAAATTGCAAGAGAGCTTGGATTTAGAAGTGCAGAAGAACTAAAGGCGGATTATGTCCCGAAACACGAAGTTAATAGATATGACATAAAATATGATAAGGATACGAAAGAACTATTTCTTGTCAGAAAAGATGGAGTGGGTTTGCCAATTCCGACGGGGTTAAAAAATCCATTTGATAGATGGTAATATACAGGGCGGTGATTTGCCGCCCTGTATATTGCAAGAAAAGAAATTATTACCAACCAAACTTATGAGTTAAATAAGCGATGAAAAGCCCGCTGACAATGCCCAGAGTATATGTAATGACAAATTTCAAGAATGAAGCGAAAGTTTTAAAAATGAATTTTCTAAATTCTGTTTGTTTATTTTCTAAAATTTTCCGAAAAGATGTACTTACAGAATATAGGATGATAGAATCATCATAATCGTATTCTTTTCTGTGTGATGACAAATATTCAGAAAATTCATAAACATTTTTGCAAACTTTATTGGCTTCTGTGAAAAACTTACAATTTTCAGCTTGTTGAATTAAAATGTTATTATCTTTGATATAAAGATATTCAGAAATTTCCGGAAGGCAGTCCTCGAAGTCCGGGAACTGTTTCAATAGGTTGGCCTTGCTTATTGGCTGGTTCTTATAGATATATTTAAGCACTTCGAAATGGTGTTTTAGCATAATGTACCTCCTTTCTTTGTGATACATTATAGCAAATAAAGAATTGGAGGCAAATGAAAAGTATATAGATACCTTTACTGAATGGACATTCTGTACAGTTTTTGAATTTGGGAGTAATTATGCGGCCAAAGCAGAAACGGAGAAAGTCAGTGTGGCTTGAAGATAAATAATAAAAACTAGGGAAACGACCATAGCCCTACATATCAGTATAAGATAAGAGCACCTGATTGCTATTGCAGTCAGGTGCTCTTCGTAGTGATAGTAAACAAGTATTATAAGGGAGACATTTTATGTATGTAACAAAACAGGGAGAGTGTTGGGATGAAGTTGCCAAAAATGTATATGGAAATGAAAAATACGTTGGGTATCTGATGCAGAACAATATGGAATCGCTTGAAATAGCGGTATTTTCTGCAGGCGCTTTGATTTGCACGCCAGAGCTACCGGAAGAACAGCGCAACTTGCCAGAGTGGAGAAGACGATCATGAGTTTGGCCAGAAGAGCATCGATAGATATTCAATATGAAAACGAAAATATTACAGAAGCAATCGAAAAAGATCTTAAGACATTTTCTTATACGGATGTGGCATCCGGGGAAAGCGATTCAATATCGCTTTCTGTTATGGACAGGGAAGGAAAATGGATGCGTGGATGGATGCCGGATAAGGGGAGCCACATCCGCGTGGATATTCGTTTCCGGGATTGGCAAATGGCTGGTGATAATTGGGGCATGTACTGCGGGGAATTCGAAGTAGACGACGTGTCAGTATCTGGCCCGCCCGCGACTTGCACGATTGGGGCAGTATCCATACCGCGATCGGAAGCATTTAACGAAGAGGAACGGACAAAAAACTGGGAAAATGTTACTGTACAGGAAATTGCGCTGGAAATTGCGGAACGCGCAGGGGTTAATCTTATCTGTAAGGTAGAAGAAATACCAATTCGGGCGATAGAGCAGGATAAACAGACAGATTGCAAATTTCTGTACGCTGTTTGCGAGAAATATGGGCTGGCGCTTAAAGTGTTTTCCGGACACATAGTAATTTTCGATGAGGCGGAGTGTGAAGCGGCGGCGCCGGTGGCAACGTTATATTGCGAAGACTTTACAAAGTATCGATACAATTCGACACTGGCGGGAACCTATACAGGGGCGAAAATTGCATATACAGATCCGGGAACAGGAGAAGATCACATGGTCGTTGTCGGCGGTGGCAACAGGATTATGGAGATAAATGAAGAGGCGGACAGTGCTGCAGATGCGCAGCGGAAAGCGGTGGCTGCATTGAATAATGCAAATAAAAAGGATGTAACCTTTTCCGGAACTGTTATGGCGAGAAAAGAACTGATTGCAAGCCAGTGCATCGAAATATCCGGGTTCGGTAATCAGGACGGGATCTATTATCTGGATTCGGTTGTGACAAAGATTGGCGGAAACAGCGCATCGCAAATGACAATTTCTGCACATCGCACAGGGTACCGGATGGATAATGCGACGGTGACGATTGATCAAATACCGGTCAAAAAAGATGTTGGCCCAGGAATTACCTATATAGTAGTAAAAGGCGACACATTATGGAGTATTGCAAAACAGCTGCTTAGTTCGCCGCTTCGCTACGCGGAGATTTACAATTTAAATAAGGAAGAAATTGAATCAGCTGCGCAGGAAAGAGGAAAGAAAGATTCCAGTAATGGACACTGGATTTTTCCGGGAACAGAATTGCAGATTCCGGCAGCAGAAAGTGAGGAGGTTGAAGATGCCAAACAGTGAAATTCGGATCGGAAAAGTATCTTCTGTGAATTGTAAAAGCGGCATGATGCGTGTGACATATCACGATAAGGATGATTCTGTAACATGCGAATACCCGATGATTACAAATAACGATGAATATCGGATGCCGTCTTCTGCTTGAAAAAAAAAAATTTAAATATATATTGAAATATGAGCCCTATGAAGCCGGAGAAGAGCTTTATAGGAAGGAATTGTCCAGAAAAAAGGATGCGGCATATATCCGTTATTCGGATATAACCGGTGAGTATCTAATAAAGGTTGCGAATTTGCATCTTAATGGTGTAAATAAAACAACTCTGGATGGACCAAAACTGGAAATATCTGCCAATATCTCTTTAACACTGGAATCGGAAGCTGTACATCTTAATATGGAAGAACTTACAGTTACAGGAGGAAAGAGCAGAGAGGTCAATGTGGATATAATGACGGATTTGAACATTCGGCAGGCGGAGAATAGTTTGGATGCTGCTGTAAAAGAGGCGGTTTTGGAATTTCTGGAAGGCATGGAGATAACTTCCGGAACAGATGTTGTTGTAAATGCGGCGGATAAGATAGAGGTATCTTCTGCAGAATTGAAATTATCCGGAACGGAATATACAGAGATTAAAAGTTCCGCGGAATTGCGGTTGTCGGATGGAAGATACAGCATAACACTATCAGAAATTATGGAAAGACTGGGAGAAGCACAGGAATAAAGTGGAAAGGAATGGGGGTAAATGGGAGCAGTAGGATGCTGGGGCAACAGGGTTGTTTTCATTACGTCGGATCGATGTCTTTTAACATTTACGGACATGAACCAGAAGGTGTCCGGGAGATACACAAAGCACAGCATAATTGGGAAGAAAGATTATCCGGAATTTACAGGGCCAGGAAACCGCAGCATTTCTTTTAAAATCCTCCTTAATGTTAATATGGGTATCCGGCCCAGCGAAATTATAGATGAAATTGAGGAAGCTGTAGAGTCCGGAGAAGTAAACTATCTTATTATCGGTGGGCGGATGATTGGAAAAAACAAGTTTTGCATTACATCCGTATCGGAAGCAATGGACGTTGTAATGGGGCGGGGAGAAATCGTTCAGGCAACGCTTAATGTAAGTATGGAGGAATATGTGTGATAGATGTAAACAAAGCAGTAATAAATGTAAGCGGATTTCCGGAAGATGAAATTGAAGATATCCGGCAGTCTCTGGCAACGTTGTATTCTATCCGAACCGGAGAACAGCCATTAGCCCGCGATATGGGAATTGATATGTCTTTTCTCGATAAACCGATTAATATTGCTAAAAATTTATTTGTCGTAGAGATAATTGACAAAACAAAGCGATATGAAAGTCGGGTGGAAGTAGACAGGATTGAGTTTAGATATGAGCAGGACGGACAGATGATACCAGTAATCTATATTAAGAAACGGGGAATATTATGATATTAAACGATTATCCGGAAGTTAGTTTTATTAATAATATGACAATCGAAGATCTACAGGAATTTTACATAAGCGCGATGCGGGAAAAGTACAGGGAGCTGACTGGCAAAGAGCTTGTAATGGGAGAAGCCCATCCAATACGTTTGATTGCATATGCGAACTGCCTGTTATTATATCAGATCGCACAGTATGCGGATCGGGCCGGTAAGATGTCTCTGTTAAAATACAGCTATGGAGATAATCTGGAGAACATTGGTGCATTAAAGGGAGTTAAACGCCTGGAAGCCGGGAAAGCGGTAACGACCTTACGTTTTACTTTGTCGGCGGTAAGACCGGGCGTTGTGATAGTCCCAAAGGGAACGCGGGTTACGGCAGTATCCGGATTATATTTTTCGACGGTGGCGACGTTGGAAATCCCGGCCGGCCGGACCATTGGAGAAATAAATGCTATATGCAATATTGCTGGAATTAAGGGAAACAATTATGCGGTGGGGATGCTTAATATTTTAGTGGACCCGGTGCCTTATGTCGATAAAGTGGAAAATATTACAGTAACACAGGGTGGATCGGACGAAGAGGATGATGGGAATCTTGCGGAGCGCATTTACCTTACTCCGTCGAGCTGGTCAGTGGCAGGTCCGGATGATGCATATATATACTGGGTAAAAACATTTGATGCGGCAATTAAGGATGTGCGGGTATTTTCAGAGGTGCCGGGAGATGTTGAAATACGGTTTTTGCTTAAAAACGGAGAAGTTCCGACGCAGACGATGATAGAAGAATTGGAAACTTTCCTGCAAAGAGGGGATATAAGACCATTAACAGACCATGTACATGTGTCAGCACCGCTTCTTCACGAATATGTGATCAACATAACATATTTTATAAACAGTAGTGATATAAATCATGTGCCTGCAATACAGGAAAAAGTAGAAAAAGCGGTAGCAGAATATAAAAAATGGCAGGGTGAATCAATTGGCCGGGATATTATACCAGACAAATTGACACATCTGGTGGTCTCGGCCGGAGCAAAAAGAGTAAACATCGATTCCCCGGAGTTTACAGCATTAAATTGGGAAGAAATTGCGAGAATAACAGATGTACAGATAAAATACGGAGGGCTGGAAGATGATTGATCTAAAAGATGCTATGCCGTATGATTTTCTGCCGGACGTACTGCGAAAAGATGCGGCCGTGGAAGCAGCGAGTTACGCGTTTAATACTACGGCCCGGAAATTACTTTCTATGATCGATAAAACATCTGTTTATGCTGTGATAGATATATTGCCAGAGGAACTGATCGATCTGATTGCGTTAGAATTCCGGGCACAATATTATAATACGGATGCGCCGCTGGAGGAAAAGAGGGAGGCTGTAAAGAAAGCACTGCTGTGGTACCGGAAAGCAGGGACAGCATCTGTTGTGCTGGAACTGGCCGAATTTCTTTATGGAAAAAGTGCAGTGCTGGAATGGTTTGATTATGAACGGAGACCCTATACATTTCGACTGGAGATGTATGAAGAGAAGAGGCTGCTGGACTTTTCTGAATGGAATAGCTTCTTAAATGCGGTAAAAAAGGTAAAAAATACACGTTCTTTACTGGAAGCGGTAATTTTTCACAGGAAAATGAAAACATCGCTTTACTCTGGCGTGACAGCAATGTCATATACGAGAAATGTAATAGTGGATTTCTTTGTGGAGCAGTCGCAGGAAGAACTGAGGGAACATTCTACGGGAATGACAAATGAAGCATTTAAAATGCAGAATATAATAGATTTTGAACGGTCCGTGAAAGATGTAAGACAGACTTTGAAATCGGATATGGTTTTTATAACAAAGCAGGTACAGATAACGGAGGAGGAAATATATGGCAGTGTTTGAAGCAGCAGTATTGACAACGCAGGGGAATGAGCTCCTAATCGATTCGGTGGCAGGTGCAAAAATTGAATTTACAAGAATGGTCGTAGGCGGCGGAAACTATACGCAGGAAGAGCGTGTGCGGCGTGCACTTGAAGAGAGGCGCGTTCTGAAAGATGCTAAACAGGAATTTACTTTTTCGACGCATAAAAAAGTTAGTCCACAATGTGTCTTGCTTACAGCTGTTATCTCAAATGCGAATCTGGAACATGGATATAAAATAACAGAGGTGGGAATCTATGGGAAGAGGGCGGGAGATGCAGAAGATTTTCTGTGTTCTATTGCAATAACAAAGAGCATGGAGGAATCGGATACATTTCCGCCATACAATGGCCTGCAGGAGTGCCAGATCGTGCAGGATTATTATATTACAATATCCCCGGATGCAGAAATTACAGTTGTTACAAAAGGCGCGTGTGTTTTAACAGAAGAATTTGAACGCAAAATTATGGAGATAGAAAAAAGTAAACTTGATAATAACGGCAATGGGAGTAATCTTATCGTAGAATTTAGTCCGAACGAAAAGGGAGAAAACATTGAATCTGGAACAAAATTATCTGTAATGATGGGCATTATACATAGAGTAATACAGTCTTTTCAGGATGGTGTGAATAAGATATACAATTATCTTAAAGGGCTGGGATTCACACCAAACCCGAATAGCCCGGATGGAATTTGTGCCGCAATACAAAAAGTATACGATCTTCAATTTGAAAACGGAAGGAATCAGGGGAGACAGGATGTTATAGATGATCCGGAAGAATATGGTATTACGATTACACCGAAGTTTTTTTACGCAACAAGAGAAGTAGAATTTACGGTAGATAAAACGCCTAAATCTGGAAAAATTGGGTTAAGTACAAAGTTTTCCGGGAATTCTTCCGCTCCGCATAATGCCAATGGATTTAGCATTAGCATTTACAAAAATAATGTTTTGTTTACAGAAATCCCTTCGAGCACACAGGGATTTACAAGTGATTACTGGGGTGAAAATACGAGTGGTACAATGGGCGGGTACGTCGATATAGCAGTTATGGCAGGTGATGTTATAAAAGTACAGGGGAATACCGGCGGATACGTTAAAGCAGAGATGATTATTGCATGGTATTTCTAAGTGGAGGAAGGAAGATGGCAATATTAGACCATATAATGCTTACAATAAGAGGAAATGAGCTTCTGACGGAAGCCGTTTCCGGGAAACAGATAGAATTTGTAAAAGTGGTAACAGGAAGCGGAATTTTTACGGAAAATGAAGATGTAACAAATTTAACATCCTTAAAGGAACCGCAGCAGGAGTTTCCTTTTATTAAAAAAGAGAAAATCTCTGAAAGCAGTGTATTGATGTCTGCAGTGGTTTCAAATGAGGGCGCTGCGAGAGGGTACTATATAACAGAAATTGGCATTTATGCAAAATTAGAGGAAGAGGAAGAAGTATTATATGCTGTAATCGCAGAAATCTTTAACAAGGCATACTTTATGCCGCCGTACAATGGTTTTGCGGCAACAGAAATGATATTTAATTGTTACATAACGATCAGGCCGGAAGCAAAACCAAGTGTTGCCTTTGGGAATGAAATATTGTTAAAGGAAATCGAAGCGGAAAGTGAAAGGGCACAGCTGGCGGAAAATACGCTAAATAACGAGATAAAGCGTAAACTTGGAAAAACAGAAACGGCCGCAGCAGCAGAAAAATGGTCTACAGAGAGAAATATAAATGGTATTATAGTAGACGGAACTTCTAACCGGGCAAATTATGGGACATGCTCTACCGACGCGGCAACGGCGGCTAAAACGGTCTCGTGTTATGGATTCGGGCTTATATATGGATCGGAAATATCTGTAAAGTTTTTAGTTACAAACACCGCAGAAAATCCGACTTTAAATGTTTCCGGAACCGGTGCAAAACCAATTTATTACAGAGGATCTGCAATACCTGCCAGATATCTGGCAGAAAATCGGACGTATATATTTCGATATAATGGTGTTCAGTGGGAATTTGTTGGAGATGTGGATACAAGCACAACATATCCGTTTTACAATAAGTCCCTGCCTATAGATTTTGCAGAGAAATTTCGAACCGTAACGAAAGGGGACACAAAGCATGGAAATTACATTTCCAATATAAGGACAACATCGGAAGGAATAACTGGCGCTCCGGTATATGGGTCCGGTATTGCGTTTGGTTCTGGGGATACGCATGGATACTTTATTACGGACTATCGTAATGCGCAGGCATTTATCGGGGGTGGAAATGCGGACAGGCTTAATTGGATAAAAAAAATTGCGTTTATGGATAATATTCCTGCCAAAATAAGCCAGCTTGAAAACGACAGCGGGTACCTGAATCCGGGAGAAAAAATAGCAATATGGACTGATGACGAAG
>CALDLG010000034.1 GCA_937910785.1 uncultured Lachnospiraceae bacterium
CGCAGCTTTCCGGCCTTGATGGCAATCCCGTTCTCCGGCATCGGTCCGCCGTCATGACCGCCCGCCACTTTGCCGCCATCCAGTACGACCGGCACCTTATCGCCTTCCTTTACGTTCGGCGCTCCGGTCACGATCTGAATTACCTCCGTACCGATATTGACCTGACATACAATCAATTTATCGGCATCCGGGTGTCTTTCTATTTTTTCGATCTGACCAATGACGATTTTCTCCAGATTTTTATCCAGTCTCTCATAAGTCTCCACCTTCGTTCCCGTCAGGGTCATCGCATCCGCATATTCCTGATCCGTACAGTCAAGCTCCGGCACATATGCTTTAATCCAAGATAATGCAGTATTCATCTTATTCTATCCCTCTTTCTTTTTATGATCTCTGTTTACGGTTCCATCCGGAAGAATGGAAATCACGCCGCATTCAGGCATTCGTCCGGACGAAAAAATCCGCCCTAGAATTGTTTCAGGAACCTGATATCATTTTCATACAACAGTCTCGTGTCGTCGATTTCGTATTTTAACAGTGCAATACGCTCCAGTCCCATGCCGAATGCGAAGCCCGAATATTTTTCAGGATCAATCTTACTCATCCGCAGCACATTCGGATGCACCATGCCGCAGCCTAAAATCTCAATCCAGCCGGACCCCTTGCAGAACCTGCAGCCGCTTCCGCCACATTTAAAGCAGCTCACATCCATCTCCGCACTGGGCTCCGTGAAATTGAAGTGATGGGGCCTGAATTTTACCTTCGTCTCTTCTCCGAACAGCTCCCTGGCAAATTCCGCCAGCGTTCCCTTTAAATCCGCAAAGGTAATGTGCTGATCGATGACAAGGCCTTCGATCTGATGAAAAGACGGAGAATGAGTCGCATCCACTTCATCTGAGCGGAATACCCTTCCCGGCGCGATCATGCGAATAGGCAGTTTTCCTTTTTCCATCTCATGCACCTGTGTTCCGGAAGTCTGTGTACGAAGCAGGAAATCGCCCGAAATATAGAAGGTATCCTGTTCATCTTTCGCCGGATGATCCGCCGGAATATTTAACGCCTCGAAATTGTAATAATCCGTTTCAATTTCCGGTCCTTCCACAACCTCATATCCCATACCGGTAAAGATACGTTCCACCTCTTCCATTGCAATCGTATTGGGGTGACGGTGCCCTGCCTCGCTCTTCTTAGCCGGCAGCGTAACATCGATAACCTCCGCCTTCATCTGCGCTTCTCTCGCCGCCCGTTCCATTTTGGCAATAGCCTCTTCCAGCACCTTTTCAATCTGCTCTCTCGTCTCGTTCACGAGCTGTCCTACCTTCGGCCGGTCTTCCGGCGCAACGTCTTTCATTCCTTTTAATACACTCGTCAGTTCTCCCTTTTTACCAAGGAAGCTGACCTTCACTTCATTCAGTCTTTCCAGCGCATCGCTGTTCTCAATCTGACGAAGTGCTTCCGCTTTGAGTTGTTCCAGTTTTTCTTTCATGTTGTTTTTCCTTTCCTTTTTTGGGCAAAATGCCGGGCAGCGGCATTGACACAGTAAAACTTCTCTGCGCGGCACGCTTTTTCTCCGTTTCCGCATCTTCCCGATTTTTTCCAAACAAAAATCCCATATGCACAAACATATGGGACGAATAAACCGCGGTACCACCCAGATTCCTGCTCCTTCACCTCCGAAATCAATTTCCCTCAGACAGATTTCCCATGAATTGATTCGTTTCAAGCAGGCGCTCATCAGGCGTAACGTGCCTCTGCGTCTCGAATTATTAAACCTCATGAACACGATCCTGATGACGCACAGGTTCCTGCCGGTCGTTCCTCCGAGCGGCTCCGGTGGGAAATTCGGGTCATTATCTGAACCTGAGGAAGCTTACAGCCGATGACTTCCCCTCTCTGTAAGAAAATAATACCCTACTGACACCTTCACAGCCTTTGCATATGATCTTTCCAAATATCTTTGTATTAGTTTAATGAGTTTTCCACGACTTGTCAAGCCATCCGAACAGAAATTTATAAACCGGACCGAAATATCGGTTAATATGGGCTCCGATCAGCAGAATATACATCATCATATAGAACCAGAACATCAAAATGACAATTGTCGTCAGACTGCCATAGGTTCCGAAGCCGTTGAAATATTCTATGTATACGGAGAAAAAATAGGAGGCGATACTCCATACAACCGCCGAAAAAGCGGCCCCCGGAAGCTGTTTTCGAAACCGTAGCTTTCTGCCGGGTACAAAAGCATAAATCATGGCAAAAATCAGGGTCAGAACCACCCAGGAAGCCAGAAAACGAAAATGCATAATGAACTGCACAAGCAGCTGCAGCTGAGGAAAATCCCTCAGGGCAATGTTGACGATCACATTTCCGAATACCATGATAAAAATGGACAGCAGAATGGCAACAAGCATAATCACCGTATAGAAACAGGCGATTGTCCTGAGCAGCAGATAATTACGCTTCTCTTCGATATCATTGACTTCATTAAGCCCCTGGACCAGCGCAAGCATCGCCTTGGCGGCGGACCAGATCGTTACGATCGCAAAGATCGTAATGGTTCCTGCCGAACGGGCATAGACATCTGTAACGACATTCTCCACAAAACCGCCCATCGATTCCGGCACAATCTTCATAAACGCCATAATCAGATTTTCCGCCGTCAACGAAGTATAGGGCAGAACCGCGCAGAGAGCCATCAAAAGGGGGACCATCGACAGAAACAGGAAAAAGGCGGCGCTGGCCGCAAAAGCGCTGATATTCTTCCTCGTCATCTCCCCCGCAAAATCTTTTATAATCAATATCAGTCTGATCATCGTTCTCATGCAATATCCCTTGTCAACCTTCCCTGTTCAGCGGGATGAAAAGATTTGCCCCGCGAGCCTTCCTCACGCCCTGACCTCGCAGTCCGCAAAGAAAGTCGTGAGAATTTCTTCATAACCATATCCCTGACTGCCCATCTCTTTTGCACCGTTCTGTGACATGCCAACGCCATGTCCGTAGCCTCCGCCGACTAATGTATATCCTATCACACCTTCCCCGGATTTTCCAGCTTCTATGATAAAAAATGCGCTCGGCAACAGTGTCCCCGGCACCGACTTACTCCCGTTCTGCCGGATAAGTCCGCTTTCCCCGTCACACAGAATACGGCGGATATTATATTCCGAAATAACTTTAATGACCGCCTTGCTGCCCGTAATGAGAAGCTCATCCGCAATGCCCCCCGCCCTTCTTTTCCCGACGGCAATATCCTGAATTTCACCGATTTCTTTCACAGGCTCCGACACATAATAAGCGCCGTCCTCCCCCTCTTTTTTCGTCAGAATCAGCGCCGCGTTCGCCTGATACCGTTCCTGAATCCTCGCAAGCAGCGCATCCGCATCCAGCTCTTCCACCTCATACTGCCACCGATACCAGGGTTCATTACTCTCAAAATCAGATTCATCCACGTTTTTTATAAACTCTGCAAAATTATCTTCCTGCGACATCTCCTCCGCGCTCTGCGCGCTGGCTGCAGCATCCTTTGGCGCCAGCTTTCCCGGTTCGATATAAGAGACCGGCTCGCTCTCCGCTTTCCAGATTCCCGTGTCCGTTCCATATCCGCAGGAAGTGGAATAATAATAATTTTCGGCCAGTTCGCTCTGATAATAAAGCTTCATGCCCGCCGTCTCCTTTACCGCGGTTGTTGTAGCCGCATTTTCCTCAAGATTATGATAAACCTGATAGGATGTGGTATCATCGAGATGTGCGCCCAGTCCTGCAAAGCCTGCATGCAGGATATACTTGAAGGCATAAGTTCTCGCACAGACTGCCTGTGCCTTTAAGGCCTCCATCGGATACGAGGCCGGCATCTCACTCGGCACGACTGCGTACAGATACTCTTCCAGTGGCAGTTCATTGATGATCACCATCCCCTCTTCCGTTTTATAAAATTCCAGGGCGCCGCGGTACGTCTTCAATTTCAAGTTCAACTTTATCAGTCAACGCATGACTCTGAAAAATCAGACGTTCTCCGGTATCCATCTGATCCGCCTCCACAACCGTCTGCTGACCATCTACGGTAACAGATGCTTTTTCATAGTAATAGCCGCCTTCCGCGGTATTCTTTAACAGAACACGAATCTGGTCCATCTCCCCCTCCCTGGACACGAGGCAGGCACAGATCTTCTGATTCCATACCACGAAATCGGTATAATCATAACCGATCATCAGATCCGTTTTCTTCTGCGCCTCCAGAGTGCCGCAGAGCTTGTAAATCTCCATATTTTCTTCCATTTCATAAATTCCGCATCCTTCAATTTCCATGGAATCCTGTGTTACGCGCAAAAGCTTTCCGCGAATCTTCTCCGATTTTACGACCGCTTCCGTCAGCATTCCATTCTCAAAGACAAGATCCGTCACCTGTTCCCGTTCTGCCCCTTCCTTTGCCGCAACCGTAAATTCCACCTGTCTGTAGAAGCACGAAAGCGCATATTGAACGCCCTCCGCCTTCTGCTCATCCGTTACTTCCATCACCCAGACATTCTCCAAAATCGTCTTTTCATCCAGCGTCCGGATGCTGGTCAGCAGTTCGTCACCCTTCACATAAACCTCTTCCTTGAAAAAAGCGGAATCGGCAAAGGAAGAAGAATGATAGGTATATTCGCTGTTCTGAGTATATAATTTTTTCCCCTGCGCATCTACCTTTATGATAAATACCGTCGTTTTCCAGATCGACGATTCCACATCAAAATAGGCCAGCATTAGCTGAAAAGCCTGATACCAGTCTTCCTTCAAAAAGGCAAAGTCCTCCTCATATTTTTCCGCAAAGTCCGGTATTCCCTTCTCTGCGCCGCCGATCTGTTCATAGATTGTCTGATACTGCCCGTATGTAAGATCCTGCTCCCGCTCATCTTCCGTTCCTGAAACATCCTGACTGCCACTGTCACTTTCCCCGTTTTCCTTCACGTCAAACGGTATCTGCAGTTCCAGCGCCTCCAACAGTATTTTCACATCTTCTACCCTGATTTTCTCCCCTTCAGGCTCCTTTTTAACCGATTCCAGACTGTGAAGCCACAGCAGAAAAAGAAAGATCATACCCGCAAGAATCGCCAGCAGTTTCATGAAATTTTTCCAGTTTTCCCTCATACAATCTCCATTCATCAAAGTCTTTCCCATATCCGCCAGACAAAGAAAAAGCAGTCATAATGACTGCTTCTTCTTTTGTATAAAGCCCCGAAATGCCGGTTCCTGTATTTTGACTCCTAGCAATAGCTAGGTGGGCGACCGCAATCATATTTCTGTCTTCCACTGCACAATGTCCGTTACGGACCGGAGGCCTGACATCCATATGACGATATAGGAATCCCGTTTAAAGTAACTGTAGGTTCAAAATAACAAGAATTATCGTGCACCCCAGGTTAATTCTATTATATCCAAGACAATGCAAAAATACAACCATAATTTCCGGAAAGATATCTGTAATCTTTACCATCTCCCCGGATGTTCATAAAAATGATCAGAAAAAGGGACATATGAGTCCCATATGTCCCTTTTCCCGTCTGTATTATTACATGATCTCTCTGCAATAACCGATTAGAAACCTCTGTCAGTTAGTTCAAAGCCTCAACCAGTTTCTCAAGAGCAGCCAGCGCTTCATCAGGAAGCTTGTCATAGCCTTCTTTCTTTGTCGCGAAATCTTTTACGGCATTGACACGAGTCTCCATAGCGGCTTTCAGCTGTGCCTTGTAATCAGCGTCATTCAGGTCAGCCTTGAAGTTCTTGAAGCCTTCCGTCTGGCCGTCCCATGTGTTCATGATTTCGATATCATCGAAGCTGCCCCATTTTTCAAAGTTCGCTCTGCCTTCAACAATCGTCTCAAGAATACCAAGCGTATCAGCAGGTTTTACTTTCTCACCCATGAAATCGCCTGTATTTACGATATAGCATGCAACGTTCTTCTCTTCAACGAGTTTTTTGAACTTCTCATAATCATTTACGAGCGGATAAGTTCTGAACGGATTTGCATAAGGCACGATACGAATCGCATTCAGGTCCGTACCTGCAGCAACACGCTCTGCGGTAGAGGTCTTGGTAGCCAGAGTAGCGCCCATTACGGATGCCAGCGCAGAACCGTTCAGTTTTACTACCGGCGGAATGGTCGGATCTTTCATGATCCAGAAAATAGCATTAACAGGAGCATCGATCTTATCTACACGGTTCGGGGACCAGAGTTTGGATTTGATCGCACGTCCGTTGCCGTTTCTGATATCTTCCGTTACAAGCTGAATCTTGCCTTCGCTGTCCATCGTACAGGAACAGTTCTGAGCGGACAACAGATATTCATTGTCAGGGCAGCCTGTCGGATAATCAGCCGTCTTATCGAAATAAGTAGGCTCCAGCGCTACGGAAGCACAGGTATCCGTATTGATGATGAAAGCATCATCATGAAGAACTTTGATTTCATACTTTCCGCCATGTTTTGCATGTGTCAGTGTGGATTTACCGGAACCTGACAGACCATATACGGATGCAACGAACTTCTGGCCGCCCGGAAGCAGGTATTCCTTCTGTCCGCCATGGCAGGAAGCGTAACCGTTTCTGTTTGCAAGAGCCCATGCCATTGTCAGTGTACCCTTTTTGTGCTCACCGAAATACTTCATACCGAGAATTGCCGCACAGTTCTCATTGGTATCAAAATAGCACAGTGTCAGCGGATCGCTCAGGCAGCTGTAATCAACATCAGGAGCCTCGTGAGGAGCCCACTGAGGATCGGAAAAGATATAAATATCAGGTTCTTTGCCCTCGCCGATCGGCTGGGATTTCTTATACATTTTTACATATTCGTCAGACATATACTGGAAGTTAATCATCCAGTTGTAAAGCAGGTTCTCTTCTCCTTCCGGAATTAACAGATGAGCCTTTGCCATAAATTCAGGATCAAGTCCTACGAAGCACTCCGCATGATACATTGTTTTCCAGCGGGTTTCATAAATTGCATCCATGACAACCTTATCGAGCTTTGTTTCATCAACGCCAGGCTCACCCTTAATGCGGCGTGCTGCTGCATAACGGCCCGTTACGGCGCCATCGTTGAATAACAGAACTTTTGCATCAGCGTCAAGACCAAAGGTTTCACCATCTTTAACCGGCATATCGGTAACAATCGTTCCCGGTGAATTTTTTGCCAGATTATAAGCCTCTTTCAATGTGTTGACTTTCACTACGTTATTGCCGTAGAAAGCAGCTTCGATAATGGAACGGGTCTTGGAAAAACCGACTTTGCCCTTACCGATTTCGTCAATCCTGTAATTCGCTTTTGTTGACATGACATATCCTCCTTGAAAATTATAATATTTTTTAACGAAAGAAGCCTCCCGGCCCTTCCGCTATCCGCATGGCATGTACCGACTGTCCCGGCACATTGGATATATTATCTCAAAATCGCTTTTAAAAGTCAATATTCAGAAAAGGTTTTTTCATTTTTATTGACATTCCCGCCGTAAATGCGCTAAAGTGTATTCAGGACTTTGAATCACGAAAACAGAGGATCGAAATAACGAATAATTACAGAGGAAATAGCAATGGATACATTATATCTTGTCATGCCCGCATACAATGAAGCGGAAAACATCGAACAGGTTGTCCGCTCATGGGATGCGGTTCTGAAAGAGACGGGGGAAAATTCAAAGCTCGTCATCGCGGACAGCGGAAGCACGGATGCAACCCATGAAATCCTGTTAAAGCTTCAGGAGCAAAAGTGCCCTCCCCATCTCATTATTCTGCCTACCGACAGGAAAGAACACGGACCAAAACTGATCGCGCTTTACGATTATGCTGTCAAAAACGGCGCTGACTATATTTTTCAGACGGATTCCGACGGTCAGACCAATCCCGATGAATTTCAACAGTTCTGGAAATACCGCAGAAAATATGATGCTGTCATCGGAAAACGTCCTGCCCGCGGAGACGGTAAGTCCAGGAAATTCATCGAAGACGTTCTGTGCGTCATTCTCAAATGCTATTTCAAAGTAACCATATCAGATGCCAATGCCCCTTTCCGTCTTATGAAAGCGGAACTTGTGGAAAAATACCTTAAAAAGCTTCCGAAAGACTATGGTCTTCCGAACGTCATGCTGACCACATACTTTGTCTATTTTAAGGAAAACATAAAATTTCGGAACATAACCTTTCAGCCAAGACAGGGCGGCGTTAATTCCATAAACATGAAAAGAATCATCCGGATCGGCTGGAAGTCGCTTCATGATTTCCATCTCTTAAAGAAAGAGCTGGAGGATTGATGATGCGTACTTTTTCAAAATCAAACCGCCAGCTTCCGTATCAATGCGCCGTAATTCTTTTTCTTTTTATCTGTACCTTTGTCTTTTTGCTGAAAAGTCCCATGCACATCTGGCTCGACGCGGACTCCGGCACAGACCAGAGCGTTTTCCAGACCGTAGCCATGATGATGCAGAAAGGCCGCATGCCTTATCGCGACACGTTCGATCATAAAGGTCCCCTGATTTATCTGATCAATTATCTGGGCCGTATGATCAATGTACGCCATGGCATCTGGCTTTTTGAATTCGCGGCCATATTCGTAACCTTCTTTGCCATTTATCAGATCGCACGGCTGCACTGTGACAGATTTTTTTCACTGATCCTTGTCCTTTCTTCCGCCGCGCTTCTTTTTGATTACTTTAAACAGGGAAACATGACCGAGGAATACGCAATGCCCTTTATTGCCGTATCTCTTTATATTTATCTCGACTACTTTTTAAACCGGAAGATAAACCGCCTCCGGCTGGTAATCTGCGGTCTGAGCC
>CALDLG010000035.1 GCA_937910785.1 uncultured Lachnospiraceae bacterium
TGATTCCATACCCCTTCATTTTGTTCATGATCAAATCCTTTCCAACAGCACTTACCGATCCTGTCCATATCATATTCGCACGGCTCCACAAAATGAAACCCCTCCGGCAGAGGATAATCCAATACATCCTCAAAATCAAACTGCATATCCCAGCTTTCTGATTTTAGATAATATCCTGCCTGTTTTGCAGCGTCTGTCAATGCATCCTGTCCTCCAAAAAGAACCAGTTTTATTTTTCCGCCTTTCACTGACATGTGGGCATCGGCATATTCAATCATTTCCGATGCTAATTCCTCATATCCCGGCCTCAGACTGAAATAAATATCTGTTACAGGCGATTCGTAGAAGCAAAATGCCACAATTTTGCCACGATCCTCCCAAATGCGGTTTTTATAAGAATATGTGATATCCATCCAATCGGCGAAGGATGAAAAAGCATATTCAAGAAACGGCGCGGGCACACCGTTTTTCCAGTCACGCTCATAAATATCCAGCATAAACTGATAGATTTTCCCACAATCTGCCAATACACTAAACTGTCTTGTTGTTATATGCTTCATGTTCTTATTCTCCTTCCGTATGATTTTACATATTGAAATGATTAAAAAGACGCCCTTCGCTTACCAGATTCCGCCTTCTGCACAAGCGATTTAAACATAATTAAACAAAGATTCTGTTCGTCCCACATTTCTGTCAAAGTAATAAGCGGCTCAAAACCAACACTTTGATAATATTTTCTTGTTTGTGCATATGGTTCACAATCAACCATATCACTTAATGTTTTAACAATTACATATTTACAGCCCTTCTTCATAAAGTAATTTTCCGCGGCATGATAAAGCACTTTTCCGACCCCCATGTGCTGGTACTCCGGAAGCACACCACATACAAAGATATCGCCCGTATGCTGATAATGTATTTTTATGGAGAAAAAACCTATACATTCACCTGCCTTATTGATTGCGGCATAATATGGAAATTCCTTCACTTGTTCCACATATTCCTCAAGCGCCTGCTTATTCCCGAACCATTCCGGCAATTTTTCAAGGATTTCTCTGGTAAAAGAGGATTTCCTGTCATAGTCCTGTATTTCAAAAATCTGAATGTCATCTGTCATATTTGTCCCTCCGATTATCACATATTATCTGTCCGGTTATAATATCCGGACAGATAAAGTGGAGATGTAAGGCTTTACAGAAAAGAGAAAGGATTGTTTCTTATGGCTAAAAAGAGATGACGATCAAAATTCACAATACCTTCGTAAAACAAATAATTCTATTTGCTTCCGTAAAATTCATCGCTTTATGAAAATAAAAACTGCCTGTATTATCGATTTCACAATCGCTTGCAAATTCCCGGCAGCCATTATCTTTTGCCCATGCCTCACATGCTGCTAGTAGTTGTTTCGCATACCCTTTACTGCGATTTCCTTCTTTGACAAAAATGCCCTCCAGGTAACCAACAGGCGTCGTTTTTGTACCTTCCACATAATCATACCGCAGCTGACATTGTGCAAAACCAACAGGTACATCGTTTTCAAATTTCAAAAAAAACTGAGCGTTTTCCTTCATAATAATCTCAGAAAATTCATGGAATAACTCGCTGACAGAATGACCGCTCCACATAAGCGCTGCCAAATTTGCCAGTATTTCCAGTTCACTTTTTCCTGCTTTTCGTACCATACCAGCCCTCCCTGGACATTCTTTTAGCGCCCTGCCCGGCCTTCTCTAAATAAACGTCTGCGTATTTCATCCGGTTAAAGCTGCTCAACAAAGTGATTGTCGTACATATTCCAATACTTTTTGTAGATAAAATCAGCATCAACATCAAAATTGAGCTGGTACATTCTGAATACCACAGGAAAATCTTTCGGCTGCCATTGTTCCTCATACGAATAACAATATTTCATTCCAACCTTCTGCATAACCCTTCCGCTTCTGGGATTATTCCTGTCGTGTGTTGCTGTGATATATGGAAGACCATCCTTTTTTACCTGTTCCACGACAGCAAATCCCGCTTCCGTAACAATTCCCTGATGCCAGAATTCCCTGCGAAGTCCATACCCGAAATCGTGATGTTCTTCCATATCGACATTTATATAGCCAATCGGGAAATTATCACTTTTAAGGCAGATCGCATAAGCGTATGCCTGTGGCTGTTCATATTTTGCGGCATATCTTTCTTCGTAGAAGCTCCTTGTTTCCTCCATATCTTTCATCGGATACCATGGCAAAAATCTGTTCACTTCCTCATCTTTGAGGATAAGAAAAAGAGCTTCAATATCTTCTTGTGTAAATTTTCTTAACATCAGGCGTTCGGTTTCCAATATCGGTGTATTCATATCATTTTTCCTTTACAAATTATTTCTTATCTGCTGTAATTAAAAAATTGTCAAAAAGAGCATTCATATAAAAACATTTCCGTTTGATTATTTTCCGCAATTGTCTTCTCGTAAGATGAGTATGCGATGATGTTCGTAAAGCCGGCCCTTTCTAAGTATCGCTCCATTTCTCCAAATTTATAAAGATGTGTTTGAAAATCCATTTCTTCCTTCTGCAATAATTCGGTTCCATTATATAATTCATAAATACCCGGTGAAAATTGTGTACAGGTTATTTCATCATAATTATTTTTGGTTTTCAAAACCAAATCAAATCCATCTTTTGTTTTTACAGATATGGAAATCTTATACTCAGAATTATCCGGACATCTGTCAGCGATTGTATCAACTGCAAAGACAAACTTTCCACCTTTTTTCAAGAGGCATTTCATTTTAAGCAAAATCTTTTCGCATAACGCCATATCCGTAAATAACGATACAGATCCGGATGATATAAAAATATAATCATATTTCTGTTCTGAATCAAATTCCAGTATATCCCCCCGGATTACTTTTGCATTGGGCGATTTTTCTTTCAATTTTGCGAGCATCTCTTTGGACAAATCCATGCCGGAAATATCATACCCTTTTTCCAGAAAAGGAATTAAGAACCGTCCACTACCACATAGCGGTTCTAATATTGACATTCCCTTTTCCGCATAGGAAAGATAAAATGTCAATTCATCCTGTGGCGCTTCTTTGTGTAAAATTTCGTACATCTCCGTACATAAACTGCCGTAGTAATTCCTCATCATATTTCCTGTTTCAATCTCCTTACGGTCTGCAGGCACATCGGATCCGGCACCGCGTGTCATTTGAATCTAACGAACCTTTTCCTTTTTCCTGATCCGAAATCCATTTTTTAAATATAACCTCACAGCATTCTGATTCCATTCCGCCACATGTAAAATAATTTCTTCACAGCCTCGTTCTTTTATATGATTTATCCCCCATAATAACAACTTTTCTCCTATCCCTTGTCCTTGAAACGGCTTCTTAACAATTAAATCATCTATCTCGTTTCCACAACAGGAAACCGCCCCCATTATTTCTCCATTTTGCACATAAAGAAAAGTATTGGCTATTTTGTCTTTCATTTGCATATAGTCGGAATAAAAACTTATTGGCTCAATTTCTAAGTCTTCTCTCATTTCGTAAAAACATTCATTATATATTTTCATATATTCATTCCAATATTTTTCCTGAAAAGGAATACAGTTTATATCATTTTTATATTTTAATGCTCCCTTAAATGACATTTCATAAGCAATTATTTCTTTCATCAATGTTTTTCCTTAAATTTCCACGCCTCATAATCAGTAGAGAACTTCTCTTATTTTTCTCATTTCTCCCCAGACATTATCACCGTAATTGCTTACCAAAACAGATATCACCCCATTATTCGGATTATATTCCGAAATAAAACTTACTCCCGGATCACTACCCTGAAAATAAGCAAAGTCTCTGCCGTTTGGATGATCAATAATCCACATGCCATAACCATAGTACCCTTCTTCCGCGTCAGCGCCATCTCCGCTCTGTTTACGAAGCATATCTGACACAAGTTCTTTTGAAATCAGCTTTCCTTCCAGTAAATTAATCCAAAAACTGACAATATCTTTTACGGCAATAAACGCTCCGCCTGCACCAGTACCCTTTGCATCAACAGAATATATATTGGTGCGGTAGTCATTTGTATCAGCGCAATAGATATAGTTACTGGCACACTGGGATGGCAGCTTATCCAGCTCATAATACCCTGTTGATTTCATTCCACACAGGTCAAAAATATTCTCTTTAAGGTATTGATCAAAATACATTCCTGTAACTTTTTCAATAATCATGGCAAGCAAAACATACCCGGAATTATTATACTGGAACCTTTCGCCTTTCGGATACATCATCGGTTTATCTATAAACAGCGGAAGCAGATCACTGTTATGTCTGATTTTATAATTAGGATAATCTGTCCATAATTCTTCGTATTCGTCCATAATGCTTTCATCAAAATAATCCGGAACACCCGATGTGTGATTCAACAGCTGTCTGACCGTAACGTCCTTATCAATATTATTTAACGGAATATCAAGCAGTTTTCCCAATGTATCCTCGTACTTTATTCTTTTCCGCTCAATCAACTGTAATATTCCCGCGGCGACAAATACTTTTCCCGCTGATGCGCTTGCAAATTTTGTTTCCAATGTATTGGGAATTTCATTCGGCAGGTCCGCAAAACCACTTTCTCTTTCATATAAAACTCTGCCATTCTGAACAATATATATATTGCCTCTAAAACTTTCATCGATCATTTCATTTATTCTCATTTCAATGCAGCTCCCGTTTTCATTTATTCTGCTAATTAATCTCGTTTCCCCTGACCATATATGCCTTTATACTGCCTGATGGTTATCTTATGCGCTTTCTTATTCGATTTCTATCATCTTTTTCATTCCATTCGAGATAATCTCAAACCCCATTTTTTCATAAAATGGTTCTTTTCCTTTAGCGGAAACACCTCCGATTGTTGTGAATTTTCCTGTAATAGAATTTGCTTTTGCATAATCAACCAAATGGTTAACAATCATAGTTCCAATGCCTTTTCGTTGAAATTCAGGCAAAATGATTATTTCCTGCAGATACCAATACATAGCGCCATCTCCAACAAGCCGCCCCATTCCCACAAGTTCGCCATGATATACTGCGGAAACATTTATTAACCCGTTTTGCAAAGCCTTTCTGGCATGCTCCACAGGTATCTGCGCAAATCCTGTTTCGATTCGCAGCCTTATAAAATCCTCAGCCTGTAAAATATTATCAACAAGCCTGATTTCCCGGCAAATATTTTTCTCCATGTTAATTGTCCTTTGCTCTCTCATTCCCTCTCTATAATCGTTTTTAATTCCTCCACTATTTGCCGAACACTTTTGTTATCCGTATTAACAACATAACCGCCTTCGTATGGTTTTAAATGAAGCCGGAAAAAGGAAAGTTCTGAAAAGCATTTTCCCACATTATACATATTCATAGCCACCCCGCACAATTCTCTCGTCAATTCTTCGCACTACACTATTCGTATAAGCAGCAAAATATTTCAACCAGAATCCACGGGCTGTTGGATTGAAACTTTCAAAGTTCACCCCAAGTCTGGTATAACCTTCCTTTTTCAGCGTAGATATGGCAAAGTTCATTAAATTCTGATATACCCCCTTACCCCTGTGTTCCGGCAGACAGTATGCACCTCTGATATGACGATAGGTACTTCCGGTTGCTGCAAATGTCTCGCCGGACGCTGAGATTTTTAAAAAAGCACATAATTTACCATCCTGCTTTGCCACAAAGTACCGTCCATCTTCCTGCATGGAGGAAACCATAAATTCTTCTTTTGTTTCAGGCATACGTTTCATAAAGAAGGGGCTTTCGCAGTAATGGCGATATAATGCTAAATAAAGCGGATAGACCGAGTGGAGTTCAGCTTTCGACAATTCGGCAAAGTCATAATCTTCACAGGGTTCACAATCAATCAATGCCATCGGACGAATAGCATCTAAACAACGTAAACCGAAGCCATAAAGAAAAAATTGCCGCTGAAGTTCTTCTCTGTGAGCGTATAAGCAGATTGCATGGGAAACCGCACCAGCCTTTACCCACTTTGCCCCTGCTGCCTGATACATGGCCGCATAAATTTTTGAGCGGTTTTCCGGAACAGCTGCATTTGCACCCATTGGGGAAAAAATTCCTCTCGCGTCCGTAGCCCGAAACGCATTGTCAAAGGGATCACAACAGCACAGAAACCCAATCATCCTCTTATCTTCAAACGCGGCAACACCTAATCCATTCCCGGCAAAACCATTTAAGTCAGGAATGTCACACGTTTGCGGTAACTCTTTTACAAATTGTCGTTCATCACAGTAGTTTGCATGAGCAATTTCCGCTGCTTCTTCAACGTGCTCTTTTTCAAAATTTAAAATATTCATCATTATCTCTCCCTGTTAACTGACGGAGAGCTAAATTATAGTCACCCTCCGTGTCTGTACGTTACTGATCATATTTTTCATATCACATCATCTCCTTCGCATTTGCACTACAGTTTTCTTCATTTCTATAATATTCTGTTACATTAACGGCTTTTTTCAACTTTTTAAAATATATCATAGCATATTACCTGTGATTATTCTACAAAAACTGCAAAACAGAGGCAATCCTCTACATTCTAATAAATCAAACTTACTGAAAGGATCAATGGAAACCACAGCCAGGATACTTCCTGTGACTTGTATTTCTGACAATCCGATCAACTGTAATTCTGTTTTTGTATCTTCGATAATGCTCCTGCTCTCCTTTGTTTTTTTACTCTATCACAAGAGAAGGCTACCATAATTCCGGAAATCAATCCCATAAAGAGCAGGACAGTTAAACTAACCCACTTGCTCATTGTTCCTGTCGAACCTCCTCCATGATACCCGATCAGTGCAAGTCCGGCTGAAACAGGATATACACTTGTAAGTCCATGTCCCGAAGCAAATGCACCCACAAAACCATAGAAAAAGCTAAATGCTACTCCCGGCATAAATGTTCCCGCCCGTTGGCTTGTGTATACAATAACAGGAACTAATGCAACATACTCAAGCAAATTTATTCCTGTCATTTGCAACAATCCTTTTATGGCAGTGTACCAGGAAAATCCCGGAAATCCGCTGATAAAGAATACGGTCAACACAAAAACGTATTCAATAACGGCAAGAAAAACAGCAATGATACTTACCGCAAACAGTTTTCCCATGAGTAATTGACGAAAAGAAACAGGGATTGCAAGTAAATTTTTCAGTGTATCATCTATCCTTTCCCTTTCCATAACATAACCCGCAATCAGCACAATAATAGCAGGATATATTAAAGTCAGATTATTCCAAATCACATCATCAGAGAAATTTTCCAATGTATAAGTTGTGCCATCCTGAGCAATCGCCATAAATCTTGTTAAAAAAACAACTGAAAGCATAGCTGCAATACCAATCCAAATAATAGAATAACGTCTTAATTTCAAAAGTTCTGTTTTAACCAATTTTATCAAAATGATCTCACCTCATCTTTCCTTTCTCTGATAAATCCGAATAATTGCAAAGTAGGATAAAATACCGATAACAAATACTGTTATTGCAACAATCCACAGCGGCAAAAAGTAAGGTTTCCATATTGCATAAGCAGTCGCTGTTTCCTCTATCATCATAGAAGCCTGCCAGCGATAAATAATCGGAGACGGAATTATATTCGTCAACAATTTCATGACGGGATCAGTAGATGTAAAAGAACCTGAAAAGCCAAGCATAAAACCGAACATCGTATAAAAAAATGTCAAAATTATTGAAAAAATATAAGAACGGTTAAACCCAACGATTGCAATAACAACAGGCAAAATGCTGGTAGTATATAAAAATGCAGTCATTAAAGAAATCCATATTTTTTCCACTATATTTCCCAAATCACTTCCTGCAATCGCCCCTCCTGCCATCGAAGAAAGCAATGTTACAATCACAAAAATCAGGCCCCAGATATACAGCACAATTATTTTTGCCGTTGCAATCTTCCATAGTGGAATGGGAACAGCTCTTAAATTTTTCAATGTGCCATTATCCCGCTCCATGAAGAATAGCATAGCAGCTATAATCCCAATCACACATGGAAGCATAATTGGCACACCTATACAAAGCAGCATTTCATATAGTCCATCAAACGCACTCATATCTCCGATATTCCCGCTCAAGGCAAGTGCCGTAAAGGGAATTGGAAATAATAATGCTGCAAAGATAACAAACATGACGAATTTCTTCCGCTTCAATTTCCCAAATTCACATTTGATGAGTTTAAGCAATCCCCTCACCTCCTGTGACGCGCTTGAAGTATTCTTCAAGACTTTCTTCACACGTATGGGCTTCTGATACTTCCAGGCCATTCTCCACAAAGTCTCTGACAATTTCACTAACCGACGCCTCAAAATTATACAACCGCAGATTGTGGTCGTCCTGTATCGAAAACTGCTTTTCATGAAAGCTGCATTCTAAAATCCTTGCTGCCTGTGCCGTGTCAGAAACAGTAAAACGGATATGTTTGCTGCTCTTTGCTTCCAGTTCTGCAAGGCTTTCTTCTTCCAGCAATACACCGTGGTCGATAATGCCTATATCGTCAGCCAATAACGCAATCTCGGAAAGGATATGGCTGGAAATCAAAATTGTTTTTCCATGTTCACTGCAAAGATCACGGATAAAGGAACGTACCTCTGCAATTCCGATTGGGTCAAGCCCGTTGATCGGTTCGTCCAAAATTAAAAGCTCCGGGTCGTGCATAACGGCAAGAGCAATCGCCAGCCGCTGCTTCATGCCAAGCGAATATTGGGAAAACAGTTTTTTATCTTTATAAGGCAGACCAA
>CALDLG010000036.1 GCA_937910785.1 uncultured Lachnospiraceae bacterium
ATACCGACATATAAGAACTTCTAAAGAGATAATCTAAATTCACCATAAATTTTAAAAGAAAATGATTTGTAAGACAACCTCAGAATTAGCCGCTAAGTATTATTTCTCTGAGAAAAGCATACAACGTATCTTGAGAAAAGAGCGTGCGTAAAAATATGAGTTGATACTATATATGGTATTGACTCATATTTTTTTATAAAAATGGGTGAGGTGGCATATGGTATTAGGATATGTTATTCTAAGCTGCGGCGGAAATACAATAAAAATGCAGATAAGGCGGAAAACAGGCATGAAATCACAGGAAAAATATTTAAAGGACTTAAAACAATGGCTTTATGACACATCGAATTCCCCACTGGAGGAGATGTCTGAATTTTTCTCCAGGCGGTTGGACGGTTACGAAGAGCATATGTCTGTCTGGGAGAAATCATATAAGCTATTTGCTGAATTATTGCCTTTTAAGTGCCTGAAAATTTTAGATTTGGGATGCGGAACCGGTTTGGAGCTGGATTATATCTGGAAAAAAGATCCTGCGATAGAAGTGACCGGTGTAGACTTATGCCACAGTATGCTGGGTAAACTTTCGGAAAAACATTCTGACAGGCATCTTGTCACAGTATGTCAGGACTATTTCCAGTATGATATTGGCTGTGAGAAATGGGATGCTGTCATTTCTTTTGAAAGCCTGCACCATTTCCTGCCTGAGCGAAAAAGAGAACTATATGGTAAAATATATCATGGGTTGAAAAAAGACGGCGTGTTCCTTTTGGGGGATTACATTGCCTGCTGTGATGAGGAAGAAGAACTTCTGCGCAGCGTATACTTAAAAAAGCGAAAACAATCTCTGATACCCGATAACCATTTTGTTCATTTTGACATTCCGCTGACCCTGGAACATGAGAGCAGATTATTGCAGGATACCGGATTTATCATTGCAAAGGTATTAGACAACCCTGATGGAGTGACAATTATGACAGCCCAAAAAGGAGACGGGGCAAACGCATGAGTAAATAAATTGTAAATATGAGCAGTAAGAGGACACTGGAGCATAGAGAGCATGTACTGGTATTATATCCGTAATCTACATAATATAGATGATAAAGTGCTTTCTGTTTCACCGCAGATGGGAAATTTTAATCTGATGATACCTATTGAAGAAGAACAATTACAGCTTGTTGATACAGCCATTTTTAAGAGGGATCGGGAAAACATCAAATATTACAGGAGATTGTGTGTCCGGGAATTAGAATGGTGTCAGACCAACAGTGAGATGCTTTGTAATAAAGCAGGTCCTGTATAAGAAATACATATCTGATGACAATATCACTAAGGAGCCGTTTGCAGGCAGAAAAGGCGCATTCAAAACAATTAATATTGAATAAGTTGATATATGTGTAGAGAGCGGGCAGCCTGAGGACTCTCCATTATTGAAATTCGCATCTTGACAAAATAGGTTCTATATAGTACCATTTGTACTATGAAAAGGAGACGTCCTTTTTATGCTGTACAGCAAAACTGCCGCTTCTATCCTTGCGAAGCGGTGAGCAGGGAAGGTGTGATAGAACTGGAAACACGAACAGGTTTTTTGATTTCTCATATTAAGCAGGTTCAGGGGAGAGTTTTTGACCGGCTTTTACAGACATGTGGTGTAGAGGAGTTTAATGGACCACAAGGGCATATTCTTTATGTGTTATGGAAAAGTGAAGGCATTCCGATTGTGGAGCTTGCACAAAAGACAGGACTGGCGAAAAATACACTTACCGTAATGCTTTGCAGAATGGAAGAAAATGGCTTGATCTGTCGGGAAGTTTCAGCTTCTGACCGACGTCAGAGCCTGATTAGCCTGACGCCCAAAGCGCGTGCACTGGAGAAACGTTACAATCAAGTCTCTCAGCAAATGAACAGCTTATTTTTTGTGGATTTTGAAAAGGCGGAAATCAAGGAATTAGAACAGTATCTTGACCGTATTGTTTCCAACCTGGAGCGGGCGGAACAGGCATTAAAAAAAGGAAAGGATTTACATGATGGCAAAGGTAAAAACTAAGATTTATAATGATCTTTATTTATTGTAGCCGGGAATGTTGCAAAAAGGAAAAATTATGAATCTGCTAAAATATGGAGATGTCATTGGGATTATATCACCAAGTTGGGTGGCTGATCCAAATGATTATGAAAAGTACGCGAAAGGTATTGAAAGATTGGGATTTCAAGTCAAATTCGGCAGAAATATTTATAAAAATACTTATAAATATACGGCAAGTGTAGAAGAACGTGTTGATGATTTGAACGAAATGATATATGACAAAAATGTAAAAATGATATTCTTTGGTGGAGGATATGGGAGCGTAGATTTACTTCCATATATAGATTATAATAGAATAAAAGAAACTCCGAAGATTTTTCTGAGTTATAGTGATGGAACATCTATACTTAATGCTGTATATGCTAAAACCGACATAACTACATACTATGGGCAGACTCCGGGATTATTTGATAATATCAGCGAATACGACAGAAAACAATTTGTTTCGCATTTGGTTGATGGAACTGTAACAGATTATATTAGCAATAGTAATTGGTATACTATCACAGAGGGATGCTGTGAAGGAATCCTTGTCGGCGGATATCTGCTTAATTTTGTTTTAACTTTAGGAAACAGATTTTTTCCCTATCAAACAGACAGGAATTATATATTGTTCATCGAAGAGTTGGATAAATTTCAATCCGTTCAGGATGTCAGTATGTTCTTAACTTGTATAGGACAAAGTCGGTTAATGGAACAAGTAACAGGTTTGTTATTTGGACACTATTCAGATGATATTTCCCAACTGTTGTTTGAAGTGCTGGAAAGGTTTGGTAAAAAATATAGTATTCCGGTGGCTTATTGTGATGATTTTGGTCATGGTTCCAATCATGCAATTTTTCCGATTGGAAGGAAGGCGGTTTTAGATACGAAAAATAAAACATTATTATTTCAATAGGGCATAATTTATATGTGTATCGTGCTTTTCCTTAATGATATGAGAGATATGTCTAAAGAGAACTTATAGAATACATGGTAACAAATCTCAAAAAAGACGGAAATGCAAAAGGGGTGTCCAGTCTCGTAAAGCCCATAAAATCAGGCTTTTCGGGACTTGGATTTTATCAGGCTTCATCAGATTGTGTCGTCGGGCTCTTCTTGCTCATAAACGTGATATGGACTATGCTGAAAATATAATTCAGGAATAAAGAGAGCGTTACCTCGTCAATCCTTTTATAGCCACAAGGTCTGACTTTTCGTAACGGTGCTGTCCTTTTAATTGCTTTTTATATTTCCAACACGTTATTGCTTCTTCCAAAGATTTTCCCTGATTATCCGCAAAAAAATCTCTAATATAGGCATTATACTCAAACTGTTTATCTATTTTTGTTTTACCTTTTTTCCTGTCTTCAAGGATTTTATAATATGCTTCAATCGCTTCTTTATATGTTTTTCCCGCATTGCTTTTTAACCATTTCTGAAAAGCGACAGGAAAAGAAAAACCATTTCCAATGTGCTCCTTAAAAAATGCTCTGTGCTTTTCCGAACATACAAAATCCGCTTCGATCCTTGTTTCTTCGGTTATATTGGATAATGACCCTGCTTTTTTCTTTACTGCCGAAACGGCTTGTACCTCACCCGTATCAAGGAAATTCGCAATCCTTTCAGTTATTTCTATTTTCCCGCCGGAAACAGGCAAATTATTTTTTCTGCAAAAGTCCGTTAATTCTTCTTTCAGGTAATAGAAATCACGAAATGTTTTACTGTCTAATTCTCTGTTTAAAACAGGTCTCTCGTTCATATCGGTCCTCTTTTCAAGCTATGATTTGTTCTATGACAATCTGCTAAATTACCCTATACCTCAAAATTGTTTTGAGATTATCCTCTTTTGTTCTATTCGTCAAATAGATTTCCCTATGGCAGTCTGATATGCGTTGCAGACTGTTTTCTTCCGCAAATTTATCCATTTGATTAAAGGAGGATGGTTCAGTGTCATATGATCCAACATGCAGAATTTCAACACATTTTCCGTCATGTATCGTATCAAAAATAATTTTTTCATACAGTCGGTTTGGCTTTTTGGTTTTTACTTTTTCCAATGCGGCACTGACCATTTCCGTTGTAATAAAATCCGGCTGACGTATCATAATGGTATATTCCAGATTTTCTTTTATGAATTTACCGGCAGTGGATTTGGTATCAGCATTTTTCAGTTTCCATATTCCCTCTAAAGGATAAACTGTAAAGTCGTGAAATTCATTCGATAAAATATTTTTGGCTGAGATAGATTTATAACTCATTTTAACGGCATACGCTAATGAGTAGAGAGCAGACACCCTATCTGAAAAATCTGTGTCGTTAGGATTTCCGCTTCCTTTCATCATAATAAAATTTTGCCTGGGTATCTCTACTAAAGCAGGTATCCTTTTTGCACCATATAAAGCTTTTTCATGCTTTTTCCATTCGAATTTCATATCAGCACCTCCTCATGGTAAACAGTGTATCAAACATAACCTGACACCTGAAGTCATGTTTTATATTTTTCCTGCATTTCCTGCAATTTCTTTTTCATTTGCTCCCGTATAGACTGTGGTTCTATAATTTCAACACAATTAGAAAAAGACATTACATAAGAATACAAAATCTCATTGTCGGGTAAATCTACCTGGACATACAGATTTCCCTGTGAATCTTCTGTTATTTTATCTGCAAATTCATCATAAACACGATGAGCTGCCTGTTTATTAAATTTCAGCTTTACGGCAACCGTATTTTCAACTGGTATTTGTTTTTCGATTTTTGTTGATGTAAAATCCTGTGTAAAAGTTTCAGAAAGCATTTTAAGCTCTTTTATTCTCGTCAACTTAAAAAAACGATAATCATTTCTTAACAGACAAAAAGAATATAAATACCAGTTTTTACTTTTGAATACTAATCGGACAGGTCGTACATTTCTTATTTCTTTATTTCCTTTTCCGTTTAAATAGCAAAGGGAAATAACTCTCTTTTGGAAAATAGCTTCTTTGATGATATGAAACGTATCCTGCTGTGGGTTACGATGCGTCCAGTCTGAAAAATCAACTTCAATCCAATTTGTAGATTTTATATGAAATAAACCACTTAACTTTATGAGCAATTCATTAGTGTTTTTTCCTGTGATTGCAGTCATTCCCTGTAGTGCTGTCAGAATCTGTTCCTGTTCCTGTTCAGAAAACAAAGATTTATCCAGCGTATAATCGTCAAGAACAGAAATACCTCCTCCTTTTCCCTGTATTGCGTAAACAGGGATTCCTGCATTACTTATTGCGTCAATATCTCTGTAAATGGTTCTGACTGATACTTCAAACTTTTGAGCAAGTTCGGGGGCGGCTGTCTTTCCGTTCTGCAAAAGATAGTACACAATTCTGAATAATCTGCTTTCCCGCATTTTTATCACCTCTCGTATATTATAACATAGCCATGAGCAAAACTCCGCATATTCAGTATTTATGCAGGTTTGTAAGGCATGGCAAACCTCTTTATCACTCCAAATTTATAGTAACAACCAGCTCCAAATGGTATAATTAAGTTGTCAAAATCAATTCACCGAAAGGAGCTGGCAATCCGAAACTTCTTCCTCAGGGAAATCCCATTTGTGAAGCCGGGCTTGCCATGTGGAAGGATGGTAAGTTCTCAGATAACGGCCGTACCCGTCAAAAGTTTTGTTGCCCTTTAAAATCAAGTAAAAATGCTGACTGCCAGGTCCTGCTTTTAAATCAATGAGTTTTGCTCATCTCTAAAACAGTGTATCAAACATAACCTGACACCTGAAGCCGTGTTTTATATTTTCTCCCTTTTCAGAATTGTGTACCTGTTAAAAACAGGTTATAATTGTACTTATCAATCGGAAATTGTAAGGAGCTGATATTTTGAAAGGATTTGAGCGAAAAAATCAATTATTTTCCCTTTGTGGATTGAATTGCGGGCTATGTCCTATGTTTTTAGGAAAGTATTGTGGTGGCTGTGGTAACGGTAATCAATCGTGCAAAATTGCTAAGTGCAGCCTTGAACATGGAAGAATTGAATATTGTTATGAATGTGAAAATTATCCATGTGGAAAATATCAGCATATTGATAAATATGACTCTTTTATTACGCATAAACGTCAGAAAGCAGATTTGGAAAAAATGCAGAACATAGGTATTGAACAGTATAATCTTGAACAACAAGAAAAAATACAAATTCTTTCTTGCTTACTTGATAACTATAATGACGGTCACAGAAAAAATTTCTTTTGTGTAGCGGTCAATTTATTAGAACTTTCAGAATTACAAGAAGCTATGAAACAAATACAACAAAATGATAAGTTGTCCGTTTTGTCAATCAAAGAACAATGTTCATATATCGTTGATGTGTTTCAAAAAATTGCTGAAAAAAGAAATGTAAAGTTAAAACTTATTAAGAAGTAATTTGTAAATTCAAGTTTATCTATTAACTGATTTATCTTCCCCTACTTTTAAGGCTTTGCGGTATGCCTAACCTCAAAATATGTATCTTTTTCCCTTGTTTTTGCCCTTATGAGCTGCTTACAAGGAAAATTATTTGTTTCTGAAAATTTGGTGACTGTGCTTTCTGTCACATGTGTCAGCGGTGCCAATGATTCAGAATTGGGGCCGGTTATTTCCCGATAGTCCCATTTGTCATATTTGCGACAGTCTTGACAAAAAAATAGTGGTATGCTATATTATGAAAGTCAATAAATTGACTGTACAAAAATTGACTATTGAGGTGATGCAATGACAAAGGAAGATAAAAAAAAAGCCTACCTGTATTGTAAATTTCGGGATGAGCAGTTTGCATTATATGATGAATACGCCAAACGGAATGGGATGCTGATGAAGACGCTGCTGGTAGTTAATATACTTTTTTATGCAAAGGAAGGATTGACACAGAGAGATATTTGCAGTCGGACGTTCCAGTCTAAGCAGACAGTCAATCTAATCATACGGAACCTGTTGAAGGAGGCATATGTGACTGTTGAAGAACGGAAAGAAAATAAACGGGAGAAGTTAGTGAAGATGACGGATGCAGGAAGGGCCTATTGTGAAAAGACAGTCCGTCACATTACATGGGCAGAGGATACGGCAATGTCCATGTTTACAGCAGAGGAACAAAAGCAGCTCATCGATTTGTCCAGAACATTTACGAAAAATCTGGCGAAACTTATCAATCAGGAAACGGAGGTGACGAAATGATTATAAATACCGGCGGACGGACTGATACCGTCCAATACTATACGGAATGGCTTTTAAACCGTTTTTCGCAAGGGTATGTACTGTCGCGCAATCCTCTGTTTCCAAACAAAGTGACACGCTATGAACTGAATCCTGACACAGTGGACTGCGTTGTTTTCTGTTCTAAGAATTACAAGCCGATACTTCCACGCCTGCATGAGATTACGGACCGCTTTCATACCTGTTTCCATTATACGATTACCGCATATGGAAAGGATATTGAGCCGGGTGTTCCGGGCATAGAGGAGAGCATGGAAACCTTGAAAAAGCTGTCTGCTTTGGTGGGAAAACAGCGTGTTGCGTGGAGATATGATCCCGTTCTGCTGACAAAAAAATATACCATAGGGCAACACCTGGAAACCTTTGAACGTATGGCAAAAGTGCTTTCACCTTATATTGACCGCTGTATTTTCAGCTTTGTAGAAATGTACAAGAAACTGGAAAGCAATATGCCGGAGCTGATTCCGCTGTCAGAGCAGGATAAAGATTTGCTGGCGCAGGGATTAGGGGCGGTTGCTGAGAAATATGGTATCTTTATCCAGACCTGCGGAACAAACGGGAATTTTACCCGCTATGGAATCCATTCTTCCGGCTGCATGACGCTTGATGTCCTGGGAAGTGCAAACGGTATTGTATTTAAGGACCTAAAACATAAGGGGATGCGGCAGGGCTGCCACTGTATCGAAAGCCGGGACATAGGGGCTTATGATACCTGCATGAATGGCTGTAAATACTGCTACGCAAATAAAGACCCGCAGAAAGCATTTGAAAATTATAAATACCATGACAAGACTTCCCCTCTGCTGCTTGGCGTTGTAAAAGACACTGATACGATGATACAGGGGGCGCAGAAAAGTTTTTTAGTAAAGGAACAGCAGTATGTTCAGGAAACACTAAATATTTAGATAACAGGAGGAAAATTCCTCTGCTCGCTGAAAGCGGCTCGCAATTTTTCTTCAAAAAATCAAGGAGGAGCAGGAATGGAATTTAATGAAGTCATCAAGAAAAGAAGAACCAGCAGGGAATGGACGGACAGGGAAGTTGATTTTGAAGTGGTAAAGAGAATCATAGCAGCTGGAATGAAAGCACCCTCCTGGGATCATTACCGCAGTTGGCAGTTTATCGTTCTTCACACAAAGGAAGAAAAAGAGAAAGCCTTTAGCTATGCAAAATCCGTAGTAAAAAAATTTGATGCGGGCAGATACGAAAACAGGGAACTGAATTTAGCACAGATTATGTATGCTTACGCTATGCCGAAGCAGTATACGATGTTGGTTGACTGTCCGTATGTGATTGTTCCCCTGTTCAAATGCAATAAACTGAATGCGGAATGGGTAAGCAAACTGAACCCGCTAACTACCGCATGGTGCGTTGCCGAAAATATGATGCTTGCCGCAATCAATGAGGGGCTTGGCTATTCCCTGCGCATTCCACTGAACAGGGAGCATGATGCCACGCTTGAAAAACTTAGCGTGCCAAAAGGCTGGATGACACCTTGTTTTATCGGAATCGGATACCCAAAAGAAGATGAAATTATTTTGGAACAGTATGACAGCAACCCGGACAGCCATATACGCATGGGAGGATGGAAGCCATGAATGCCCCGATGATTCAGGAAACAGAAGTAAAAAGCATCATTACGAAATCGAACCTTCCTGTTTGCGAATACTCTGTAAATCCGTATGTTGGGTGTACCCACGCCTGTAAATATTGTTATGCGTCCTTTATGAAACGGTTTACGGGACATACGGAGGAATGGGGGACTTTTTTGGATGTGAAACAATGGAAGGAAATCAAAAATCCAGAAAAGTACAAAGACAGGGAATTATTTATCGGCTCTGTCACAGATCCGTATAATCCGCAGGAAGAAATATACGGACGTACAAGGGCTTTGCTGGAGCAGTTAAAGGGCAGCGGCGCAAAATTGAGCATTGCCACAAAGTCTGACTTGATTTTGCGTGACTTGGATTTGATTAAAACCTTTCCTAATGCCCGCATTTCATGGTCTGTTAACACACTTGATGAGAGCTTCAGGGATGACATGGATAGGGCGGTTTCCATTGAACGGCGGTTGTCGGCAATGAAAGTATTTCATGATGCCGGGATACGGACTACCTGCTTTATTTCCCCGATATTTCCCGGAATTACGGATGTAAAGGCGATTATCCGGCAGGCAATGTCACAATGTAATCTGATATGGCTGGAAAACCTTAATCTGCGTGGCGGATATAAAACGGTTATTATGGAATATATACGGGAAAAATATCCGTTTCTTTATCCTTTGTACCATGAAATATACGATAGTAAAGACAGGAGCTATTGGGTAACGCTTGATAAAGAACTAAAAGAATATGCCGCTGATACCGGGCTTGACTATGTAACAAATGATGATCAGCTATCAAGGGACTTTCATGCCCCGCCTGTTATTGTCAACTATTTTTATCATGAACAAATCAAGAAAAGCGCAGTAAAATCAAAATGCAGAACCACATTTAAGAAAGGTGAAAACAATGCCGGAATTACCAGAAGTTGAAACAATAAAGAGAGTGATTGAACCGCAAATAAGGGGGCTTGTTATTGAGAGAGTAACCGTAAGGCGTCCTGAAGTCACTGTCTACCCTATGGCAGACGAATTTTGCAGGCTGGCTGCAGGGCAGGCTGTTTCGCACATGACACGCAGAGGAAAATTTCTTGTTATCTGGTTAAACAATAATGACCGTATTATCCTGCATCTGCGAATGACCGGATGTCTGCTGCTTACTCCGGCAGACTACCCGGAAGAAAAACATACGCATATTATTTTCAGCCTTAATAATGATAAGGAATTGCGTTTCTCCGATACACGTCGTTTTGGACGTTTCTGGTTAATAAAAAAGGATGAAACCGATACATACAGCGGAATTGAAAAATTGGGCACAGAGCCGCTTGACAAAATGCTTACCGCTGAATATCTGAACACTCGTTTTGGAAAACGGAAAAAGACAGTGAAAGAATGTCTGTTAGACCAGAGTGCCATTGCGGGCATAGGAAATATCTATTCCGATGAGATTTTATTTGATGCGGGGATTTACCCGGCACGCCCTGCAAACAGTTTGAAACTTACAGAATGGGAACAGCTTGCCGCTGCCATCCCAAAGTGTATTTCTGATTTTATCAAAACAAACGAAATAACGCCGGAGGAATATCTGGAAACAAAAGGGCAAGGCTACCGTAACACTCCGTTTCTACAGGTTTATGGGCATGAGGGCAAATCATGTCCCAAATGCGGAGGAACTCTTTGCCGTATTGTGATTGGAGGCAGGGGAAGTATTTATTGCCCGGTATGTCAAAAAGAGCCGGGAGAATAAAATCTGACAATGTCACGAAATTATGAGGTTGTTAACTGCTGCTGGCGACAGGCATTACATCGAAACAGGAAAGATTATACATTTCGTAAGAAAAACTTGACAACGGTACGAAATCGTACTATAATTGCGTTTAGTACGATTTCGTACCAAATTAAGAGGCAGGAGGAGACGCGCGGTGGACGGTGATGACAGGAGAACAGGGGAAAACGGTGACAACACTTTCAGAGTCATGCGACGGTACAATTATCTGCTTGGCGAGATGGAGGCCGTATACCATGAGATGGGTTTAAAAGTGGGATTATCGGACAGCGCGATGCGGATTCTTTACGCAGTCTGCGACAGGGGAGAAGGCTGCCCCCTGCGGGAGATCCGCCGCCACTGCGGCCTCAGTAAGCAGACGATTAATTCCGCGATCCGAAAGATGGAGGAGGAGGGGATTCTGTATCTGGAGGCGACCGGTCTCAAAAATAAAAAGGTTTGTCTGACGGAAGAAGGACGGCTTCTGATGGAGCGTACGGCGGGCCGTGTATACGGAATTGAGAACGATATTCTGGAGTCGTGGCCGCAGGAGGACGTGCAGACGTATCTGGAACTTACGGAACGGTTTCTGTACAATCTGCGGGAACGGGCAAAAGACTTTTAAGGTCGGGAAGCACATCAGGGCTTTCTTTTACCTTGCGGGAAACGGAGGACAGGAGAATTTATAAAGCCCGAAGGAAAGGTTAATAAAAGTGAATAAACAAAGAGAACAATAAGAAAGTGACAGGAGAACAATAGAGGAGGAGGTACAGGAATGATTCAATTATCAGATCATTTTGATTATAAGCGATTGCTGCGTTTTACGTTTCCGTCTGTGGTCATGCTTGTGTTTACTTCGATCTATGGCGTGGTGGACGGATTTTTCGTGTCAAATTATGCGGGAAAAACGCCGTTTGCGGCGGTGAATTTCATCATACCGTTTCTGATGATTCTGGGTTGTGTCGGATTCATGTTCGGAACGGGCGGCGGCGCGCTGATTGCAATTACAATGGGGGCAGGCAGGGAGAAGAAGGCAAATGAGCTGTTCTCGATGATCGTCTTCGTATCGGCGGCCTGCGGCGTTCTGCTTGCCGTACTGGGTTTTGCGCTTCTGCGTCCTGTGGCGTCCCTTATGGGGGCGCAGGGGCAGCTGCTTCGGGACTGTCTCACCTATGGGCATATGATTCTGCCTGCAGTTCCGTTCTATGTCCTGCAGTATGAATTCCAATGTCTGTTCGCAACAGCCGGAAAGCCGAAGCTTGGACTGTATGTAACGGCGGCGGCAGGCATTACCAATATCGCGCTGGACGCCCTGTTTGTCGCGGGATTTCACTGGGGGTTAGAAGGCGCGGCGGCAGCAACGGCCCTGAGTCAGTTTGTCGGAGGCATTGTACCGGTTTTTTATTTTGGACGCCCCAATAGCAGTTCCCTGCGGCTTGTCAGATGTGGAATTGATAAAAGAGCGCTGGGGAAGGTCTGTGTGAACGGTTCTTCCGAGTTGATGAGCAATATTTCCATGTCCCTCGTCAGTATGGTCTATAATGTACAGCTGATGAAATATGCCGGGGAGGACGGCGTTGCCGCTTATGGTGTGCTGATGTATGTGGGAATGATTTTTCAGGCGGTTTTTATCGGTTATGCCGTTGGTGCGGCGCCAGTTATCGGCTATCATTACGGAGCGCAGAATACCGGGGAGCTCAGGGAATTGTTAAAAAAGAGCATTGTACTGGTCAGTGTATTTGCCGTTTTGATGTTTGTTTCGGGACAGATTTTTGCAGGGCCGCTTTCCCGGATGTTTGTCGGTTATGATGAAGGGCTGCTTGCCATGACGGTCCATGCATTTACTATTTTTTCATTTTCCTTTTTGTTTTCGGGATTTGCTATTTTCGGCTCGTCCTTTTTTACGGCGCTCGGAGATGGCCTCGTTTCGGCCCTGATTTCGTTTCTTCGTACGCTCCTGTTCCAGTGCCTGTCCGTTTTGATCTTTCCGCTTATCTGGCAGCTTGACGGAGTATGGTTTTCCATCGTTGCGGCGGAAATTATGGCGGTCGGCGTGACAGCTTTGTTTCTGGTGGGGAAGCGGAAGAAGTATCGATATTGCCACGGATGATCAGGTATGCAACTGATAATTGCTTTTTTGCGCTTATCAGATTCTTTTATCTTCCTTTCATATGCCTTATAATAGCAATAAAGGAGAGAGATTTTTATGAATATGAAGATTATATCAGGATATTTACAATTCCTGCGTAAAAGCCATCATTACACACAGGAGGATTTGGCCCGGAAATTAGACATATCAAGACAGGCAGTTTCAAAATGGGAAACGGGAACAACCATTCCCGACTTAGAGGTTTTACTGAAAATTTCCAGGTTATACAATGTTACAATAAATGAGATATTAGAACCGAATATACAGCCACAGCGGATAATGGATTTTGAACAAATATCCACAATTCCCGAAGATGAATTGAGAGAAATGTTAAAAGAATTTGACATGAATTCTCTGGTTATCGCTTTAATGGGAGCGTCGCCCGAAACAAACAGGTTGTGTGAAAAGCTGTTTCCCGATGTGGATTTTGAAATGATGAGAAATAATATTGGCAGGGTAAAGCTTGAAACTGTTGAGGAAATGCAGAACCAAATCATTGCTATGGTAAATTTACGGTCGGCTGACAGGGAAATATGATATTACAGAGAAAAACTGTTTTTAGTAACAGCTATTTACATGTTAATGGAATTTGCACAATCTTGTTATTGTGTTTCTGTCAGCTTTTGTATTGCTTCCACAACAATCAAAATATTCTTTAATTTCATTCTTTTTCTCCCCGTTTCCATTTGGACAGAATAAAAATCCGGTATTTAATCCCGGACAAAGACAGCCGATACGTCTTTCCGAATCCGCAGTGGATGTCGAAACGGCCGTATCGGCTTTTTCGTCAGTTTTCTTTGTAATTGATGATTTCGTCAAGCAGGCTTGCAAGCTTTGTATCCATTTCTTCGTCGTTAAACTGGCAGGTCCCGACGGCTTTATGTCCGCCGCCGCCGTATTTTAACATCAGGCTTCCGACATTGACGTTGGAGGTTCTGTTCAGTACACTGTATCCAACCGCGGCGGAACAGCCCATGCCGCCTTTGCCGTTTACAATCCATACTGAAATATTCTGTTCCGGATACATACTGTATATCAGGAAGCGGTTGCCCGAATAGATCGGATCTACGCCGCGCAGGTCGGAGATGATGACATCTTTCTCCACGCGGGTATGTGCTTTTACCATCTCTTTAAATTTCGCATCCTGTTCGTGGTAGACGTCAATACGTTCTCTGACGTCCGGCAGAGCGAGAATTTCTTCGGTGCTCATGGTCCGGCAGCATTCCATCAGCTTTTCCATCAGCTGGTAGTTGGAAATGGTGAAATTCCGCCATCTTCCGAGACCCGTTCTGGGGTCCATCAGGAAACCTACGAGAATCCAGCCGGTGGGGTTTTGGATTTCATCGATGGTCAGATTGCCGGAATCCACTTTATCAACGGCTGCCATCATATCGTCAAAGTGGGCGAAACGTTCCTGTCCACCGTAATATTCATAGATGATGCGCGCACAGGAAGGGGTGATACGGCTTTCTCCCTTATATTTTCCGGCAAGCTCGTTTCGCTCATGCTCGCTGGAGTGATGATCAAACCACAGGCCGCAGCCTTCCACGAAGGGAACATTGGCGAGCACGTCGTTCTCCGTAATTTCTACGAGACCATCCTGTAAATCCTTGGGATGGGCGAATTTCCAGCTGTCGATCAGACCGACTTCTTTTAAAAGGGCGCCACACGCCAGGCCGTCAAAATCGGAACGGGTAACTAATCTCATAATGATGTCTCCTTTGCTTTTTCTGATATATTTGTATGTAGATGAATCGTCTGATAAAATTATATAAGAAAGTAAGGAGTTTTTCAAGATGAATTCCAAAGGATTACGCACTGCATGACTCCTTTTCGCGGGCACAGTAGAATTTTGCAGGCCGTTGACTTGTGTCCTGAAAAAGAATAAGATACATTATGAAGAATTTAACGAATGGATACGGGAGACAAAGTTGTGATGGAATCGGTGAAAAGAAGAAACGGGGAGAAAAATATATCGAATGTACTGGATATGACGGAGGGAAATCCTTATTCCCTGATGCTTAAATTTACGCTGCCGCTTCTTTTGAGTCAGGTCTTTCAGCAGCTGTATAATACGGCGGATGCTTTTATTGTGGGCAGATATCTGGGAACAAACGCACTGGCGGCGGTTACGTCTTCGGGGAATCTGATCTTTCTGCTGGTCAGTTTTTTCATGGGTATGGCGATGGGTGGAGGTGTGGTCATCTCCCGGTATTTCGGCGCAAAGGATGAAAAGCAGGTGTCCCGGTCGGTTCATACGATGATGGCATTCGGAATTGCCTGCGGGTTGATACTGACGGTTGTCGGTGTGGCATTTACACCGACCTTTCTCGTCTGGATGCGGACGGACCCGGAGGTCATGCCGGAGGCTGTTTCCTATTTCCGTTATTATTTCCTCGGCGCACTGGCGGTTGTTTTATATAATATCTGCTGCAGTATCATGAACGCGGTCGGGAACAGCCGGAGACCGTTATACTATCTGATTTTTTCTTCTCTGGTCAATATCGGACTGGATCTGCTCTTTATCGGGGGATTCGGCTGGGGCGTCTGGGCTGCGGCTGTGGCGACGGTCATTTCTCAGGCGGCGAGTGTTGTGCTCTGTATGGCATATCTGCTGCAAAAGGGAAGGATTTATACGGTGGATCTGCGGAAAATCCGCTTTCATAAGGATATTCTGTTTGAGGTCATCAGCTTTGGGCTGCCCTCCGGCGTACAGAATTCTGTCATTGCATTTGCCAATGTCATTGTACAGTCGCAGATCAATTCTTTCGGCAGGCTGGCGATGGCCGGGTATGGCGTCCACGCTAAAATCGAGGGCTTTGTATTTCTGCCGGTGACGAGCTTTAATATGGCGGCGACGACCTTTATCAGTCAGAATCTGGGAGCCAGACAATATGAGAGGGCCAGAAAGGGCGCGCGGTTTTCCATTCTTGCCGCCGTGCTTGCGGCGGAGGTAATCGGCATTCTCTATTACGTTTTTGCACCGCAGTTTGTAGGGGCGTTTGACAGGACACCGGGAGTGATCGAGTATGGCGTGATGCAGGCGCGCATCGTTTCGCTTTTTTATTTTCTGCTGGCCTTTTCCCATTCGGTGGCGGCAGTGTGCCGCGGCGCGGGAAAGGCATTTGTGCCGATGCTCGTGATGCTGGCGGTCTGGTGCGCACTGCGGATCGGTTATATTATGCTTGTCATGAGGATATTCGGGGAGATACGGTTTGTTTTCTGGGCTTATCCGCTGACATGGAGCATCAGCTCCGTTATTTATCTGATCTATTATCTGTTTTCCGACTGGGTGCATGGATTTGAGAAGCCGAAAAAAGAAAAGAGGGGGCATTTGTCATGAAACTTTCTGATTTAATGGCATATAATCCTATTACGATTCAATGCCACGATAATCCGGACGCGGATGCAATCGCATCCGGATATGCGCTGTATACTTATTTTCGGGAGGCCGGAAAGGATGTCCGTTTCATTTATTCCGGCAGAAATACGATACAGAAGCCTAATCTGTGCCTGATGTTAAAGCATCTGAATATCTGTCCGGAGTATACGGAGCGGCCGGAGGAGCTGGTGGAGGATATGCAGGGGCACAGGCTTCCCGGTCTGTTGATTACGGTGGACTGCCAGTATGGAGCCGGGAATGTGACGAGGATTCCGGCGGAGCATGTGGCGGTGATCGACCATCATCAGGTGGAGATTGCAGGGATGGAACGCAGTGAGATCAATCCGGAGCTTGGAAGCTGTTCGACGCTTGTATGGGATATGCTGCGGAAGGAACAGTATGAGATACGGGATACGGATCTTGGTACGGCGCTTTATTATGGACTTTATTCGGACACGAATCAGTTTTCGGAGATACATAATCCGCTCGATATGGATATGCGGGATGCGCTTCCCTGTGAAAAATCTCTGATCAAGCTGTTCCGCAACTCCAATCTGTCGCTGCACGAGCTGGAGATCGCCGGCGTGGCGCTGATCCGGCATATTTATAATGATGATTATCATTATGCCATCATCAGGGCTCAGCCCTGTGATCCGAATATTCTGGGACTGATCAGCGATTTTTTACTGCAGGTGGCGGAGGTGTATACCTGTGTGGTATATAATGAGTGGGAAGAAGGCTTTAAATTTTCGGTAAGGAGCTGTATTAAAGAGGTACAGGCGAATGAACTTGCCGCTTTTCTGGCGGACGGAGTCGGCTCCGGAGGCGGTCATCATGAGAAGGCAGGCGGATTTATCAGCAAGCTGCGCTATGAGGAAAATTATCCGACGCTGCATTCGGAAGCCTTTTTCAGCGAACGGCTGAACGATTATTTTGACAATACGAAAATCATTGTTGCGGGAGAGGATGAGATTGACCTTTCCGGGATGGAGCCTTACGTTAAGAAAAGAATTCCTCTTGGCTATGTGCGGGCGACGGATGTCCTGCCTGCCGGAACACCGATTACGATCCGGACGCTGGAAGGGGATGTGGACATGACGGTGGAGCCGGAGCTGATCATTATGATCGGTGTAAAAGGAGAGGTTTATCCGAGCAGGAAAAGTAATCTGGAAAAGAATTATGATCTGACGGGGGAATCATACCGCATGACGGACTGGGCGGTAAAACCGGTTTATCAGCCGACAGTCCACAACAGAAGGGACGGCTCCGTGCTGCATCTTGCAGATTATGCGAAGATCTGTATTGCAAACGGGGAGACACATATTCATGCCAGAGAGCTGACCGGAAGGGTGAAGGTGTTTACGACATGGGACGGAGAGAAATATACGCTGGGGAGGCCGGGAGATTTTCTCGCCGTGCGTTGTGATGACCGAAACGATATTTACGTCGTGGAGCGGGATATTTTCTTTAAAACTTATGATAAAATGCGGAATCAGGAGGAAGAGGGCCGCTGCGGAGACGAAAATTCCTGATGGGATGCGAATTTTTACTTTCTATTTCGGGCCGTCTATGGTAAAATAGGATAAAATGTCCTGACGGTCATTGATCTATTATTGAGGAGGCAGAGCCGCCGTTATCGCAGCAAATGGCGGAAACAGGAATGATGAGTGATAGAATCGAGACAGCAGAAGAGGAAAAGGAAGTTGTTTCCAAAAACTTTATAGAACAGATCATTGAAAAGGATCTTGAAGAGGGCGTTTATGATACCGTCCACACGCGATTTCCGCCTGAACCGAACGGATACCTTCATATCGGACATGCAAAGAGTATTCTTTTGAATTACGGGCTGGCGGAGAAATACAATGGCCGGTTTAATATGCGCTTTGACGACACGAATCCGACGAAGGAGAAAAACGAGTTCGTAGAATCCATCAAAGCCGATGTGGAATGGCTTGGAGCGGATTATGAGGACCGGCTGTTTTTCGCATCCAATTATTTTGATGAAATGTATGAGTGCGCGGTGAAGCTGATCAAAAAGGGGAAGGCCTATGTATCCGAGCTGACTGCGGAGGAGATGCGGGAGTACCGGGGAACGCTGACCGAGCCGGGCAGAGAGGACCCGAACCGGAACAGAGGCATAGAAGAGAATCTGATTTTGTTCGAAGAAATGAAGAATGGAAAATACGCGGACGGGGAGAAGACACTGCGTGCGAAGATCGATATGACGTCTCCGAATATCAATATGCGTGACCCGATTCTTTATCGTGTGGCGCATTTGTCCCATCATAATACGGGCGATAAATGGTGTATTTATCCGATGTATGATTTTGCACACCCGATCGAAGACGCGATCGAAGGGATTACGCATTCCATCTGTACGCTGGAATTTGAGGATCACAGACCTCTTTATAACTGGGTGGTGGAAGAGCTGGAGTATCCGCATCCTCCGAAACAGATCGAATTCGCCAAGATGTATTTGACCAATGTGGTCACCGGAAAGCGTTACATTAAGAAACTGGTGGAAGACGGTATTGTGGACGGCTGGGATGATCCCCGACTGGTGTCGATTGCCGCGCTTCGCAGAAGAGGTTTTACGCCGGAGTCCATCCGCATGTTCGTGGATCTGTGCGGGGTATCCAAAGCCAATTCCTCCGCTGAATATTCCATGCTGGAATATTGTATCAGAGAAGATCTGAAAATGAAAAAGCCGCGTGTCATGGCGGCGCTTGATCCGATCAGGCTTGTAATCGACAATTATCCGGAAGGACAGACAGAAGTCCTTACCGTAGCGAATAATCTGGAAAACGAAAGCCTCGGCACGAGGGAAGTTCCTTTTGAAAGGGAGCTGTATATCGACAGAGAGGATTTTATGGAAGAGCCGCCGCGGAAATATTTCAGACTTTTTCCGGGGAATGAAGTCCGGCTGATGCATGCGTATTTCGTTACCTGTACGGGATTCGAGAAGGATGAGAACGGCAATGTCACGGTTGTTCACTGTACTTACGATCCGGCTTCCAGAGGCGGAAACAGCCCGGACGGACGTAAGGTAAAGGGGACCATTCACTGGGTACCGGCATCTTCTGCCGTCAAAGCACAGGTCAGATTGTACGAAAATATTGTCGATGAGGAAAAAGGGGTATATAATGAAGACGGAAGCCTGAATCTGAACCCCGATTCCCTGAAGATATTGAAGGACTGCCGTCTGGAGCCTTCCGTTGCGGATGCCGGAGCCTATGACAGCTTCCAGTTTGTAAGACAGGGATTTTTCTGCGTTGACTGCAGGGATTCGAAGCCGGGAGAACTCGTGTTTAACCGGATTGTATCGCTGAAAAGCTCTTTTGTTTTACCAAAAAAATAAAAAGTTTTTACTGACTATAATTATAAAAGAATGGGGAGGAATACCAATGTCAGATTTATTGTCAGGATTGGAACAGTTTGGACTGGGCAATCTGAAGAACATGAACCTCTATGATGAACCGGCCAAGAAGGTTGAAGGTGAGGGCGGAAAAGCAGCCGCGGCGGCGCCGGTGATGCAGGAACAGGACTATCTTTTTGATAAGGCATATACCTGTCCGATCTGCGATAAGGAATTTAAGGCAAGAACCGTCAGGGTCGGTAAAGTGAAGCTGGCAGGAACGGATCTGGATCTGCGTCCCAAATATGATCAGGTAGACCTGCTTAAATATGATATTATTCTGTGTCCGCATTGTGGTTATGCGGCGCTCAGCAGATTTTTCAAGTTTGTGACGTCTCCGCAGGCGAAGAATATCAAAACGACGATTTCCGCATCTTTTAAGCCGCAGACAGAAGTAAAGGAAACTTACAGCTATGAAGACGCTCTGGAACGCTATAAGCTGACGCTGGCCAATGCGATCGTAAAGCAGGCCAAACCGAGCGAGAAGGCCTATATCTGTCTGAAAACGGCATGGCTTCTGCGCGGCAAAGGAGAGCATATGGATACGGCTGCCGCAGATTATGAAGAGCAGAAAAAGAAGCTGGACGAGGAAGAAAACGAATATCTCCACAATGCATTGGAAGGCTTTCTTGCCGCGAGACAGACGGAGAATTTCCCGATGTGCGGTATGGATGAGCCCACCGTTGATTATCTGATCGCGGTTCTTTCCATGCGCTTTGAGCAGTACGATGTTGCAACCAGACTGGTGTCCGGTATTTTGACGAATCCGTCTGCCAATCCCCGTATGAAGGATAAAGCGAGAATGGTTAAGGAAATGCTTGTCAAGAAGATTAAAGAAAGAAACGCCGCTAAGAAATAAGGCGGAATGACCGTATCGGATGAAAGAGCTGCCCGTTCACATACAACTGAATCCGGATGACAGGAAGCATTTATATGAGCAGATTTACGGATATATCCGGGAGGAGATCCGGTCAGGAAATCTGCTGGCGGGAGAAAAACTCCCGTCCTCCCGATACCTTGCGGAGTCTCTGCAGGTCTCCAGAACAACGGTTGATATGGCATATGGGCAGTTGGTTTCGGAAGGGTATCTGGAGGCCCGGCCGCAGCGGGGATACTTTGTCTGTGCGCTGGAGGGACTTTATGATATTCCGACGGCAGCTGCGCTGCCGCATCCGGAACATCGTTTCGGGGAAAAGAAGATTGCTTCCGGAGGGCCGGTGCAAAACGACGGAAAATTTCGTTATGATTTTTCGCCTAATGCGGTCGATATGTCTCTTTTCCCGTATGCAACATGGAAAAAAATAACCAAAAATATTCTGGTAGACGCAAGAAGCAGCATGTTTTCTCTTGGAGAGCCTCAGGGCGACCGGGAGCTTCGGGTGACGATATGCCGTTATCTTCATGCCTCAAGAGGTGTGAACTGCGAACCGGAGCAGATCATTATCGGAGCAGGGAATGACTACCTGCTTCTTTTACTTGAAAAAATACTGGGCAGGCATATTCCGATTGCGATGGAGAATCCGACTTACCGGAGGGCCTGCCAAATCTTTCGGTCCTTTGCCTGGCCGGTGACTTTCGTGCCGATGGATGAGGGAGGCATGCGGATCGATGCGCTGAGAGACAGCGGCGCCAGACTTGCGTATGTGATGCCGGCGCACCAGTTCCCGACCGGAATCGTCATGCCGATCGGAAGAAGGATGGAACTTTTGAAGTGGGCGTCGGAGAAAGAGGAACGCTATCTGATCGAGGACGATTACGACAGCGAATTCCGTTATGGGAGCAGGCCTATTCCGTCTCTCAAGGAGTCGGATCAGAACGATAAGGTGGTTTATATTGGAACCTTTTCCAAGGCAATTGCGCCTGCTATCCGCATTAGCTATATGGTGCTGCCGTTTAAGCTTCTGAAAGCCTACCGGCAGAAATGCGGCTTTTATTCTTCTACGGTATCGAGAATTGACCAGACGATTCTGAATGTATTTATTCAGGATGGTTATTTTGAACGGTATCTGAACAAAATGAGAAAGTATTATAAGGGGAAGCATGACCTGATGCTGAGAGAGCTGAAGCCGTTCGGGAAGGATTTCAAGGTTTCCGGGGAAAATGCCGGTCTGCATATGCTTCTGACGGACCGGAGGGGACGAAAGGAGAGCGAACTTCAGCAGCTGGCGCAGGAGGCCGGGGTAAGGGTATATCCGCTTGGAGACTTTTACATGGAAACGCCGCCTCAGGGTCAGCATAAGGCGGCGGTAATCCTCGGTTACGGCGCTTTGCAGCCGGAGGAGATAACAGAAGGACTGCGGAAGCTTGCGGAAATTTATTGTCCGTAAGAGGTATGTATTAATGATAAGCCAGCTTCTTCAACATCATCAGATAGCCGGCCGTTTCTTCATAGAGCATTTCCGGCTGGAATGACGCGTCCTGAAAATGTTCCGTCATCAGGCCTTTGATCGTATATTTTAACAGGGTATCCAGTTTTTGGAGATCGATATTTTCTGCTAACTGACTGGTATCGGCGCGCTCCATGATGCCGGACAGGACTGCCTCCAGCGTGCCGCGCTGTTCTTCGATTGCCTGCAGCGCCTCGCTCACATTCTCGGTTTCACAGCGGTCCAGAAACTGCTGCATGTACGGATAATTTTTCAAAACCTGCATTTTGGCAAATTCAATCTGTTTCCGGAGCTCAAAATAGTCCGCTTTATTGTTTGTTTCAACGACTCCTCTGGTCAACTCCAGCTTCATAAATCTGACACTGTAATCATATAAAAAAGTATACAGCCCAAGCTTGCTTCCAAAATAGTGAAACAGCAGGCCTTTGCTGATGCCCGCTTCGGTGACAATGTCGTCGGTGCTGGCATGCTTATAGCCGTTTAACGCAAAAATTTTCAGAGAGGCGTTGATCATCCGATCCTGTTTTTCCTTTTTTAAATCAAAAAATTTCTCGTTCATTGCATGGTCCTTTCGGTACTGAATAATCGTGGTCTGGCATTTCGGATGACGTATCTCCATTGGATGTGAAAAGCGGTATAGATCGATTTCAAAATGACAGATATTGACTTTGCGGGTCGAATTTTAATATAACATAAACAGGAAGCAGATTCAACGATTTAGAAAAACTAGTTCCTACTTTTTTAAAAGATACAAGATGTTGTAGTTGCATCATGTAAAACATGATGAGGATGCTGCAAATTTCAAAATCGTGCCATGCTCGATTTTTTATAGATATTTTATACATATTCCCTTTTCATTTTCACAAAATAGTATTAATATATTGTTAAAAGGAACGGTGAAAGGAGACTTCCACACATGGCGAAAAAATTTGGTAAATTTCTCATGACAACGGCGGCGCTCGGTGCGCTCGCGGCAGGAGCATACTATTTCTTATGGAAAAAGGATGCGGAAACAGACGACGATTTCGATGAGGATGATGATTTTGACGATTTTGACGAGGATCTGGACGAAGAGGATTCTTCCAAAGCGGAGGCCGATCGTAAATACGTTGATCTGGATCTGACGAAAGCGGCGGAAACTGCGGCCCAGAAGGTAGAAGAGGGAGCAGAAGCATTCAAAGAAGGGCTGAATGCTGCGAAGGCGGAGACATCGGACAAAATCGTCGGAGCGGCCGAGCAGGTTGAAAAAGCGGCTGGCGAGGCTGCTGCAAAGGTAGAGGAATTTTTCGATGATGAAGACAATTCCATGGATGCAATCTGATGCTTTGTTTTGAAGAAAGCGCAGGCGGCTAAACCTGCGCTTTTGGGACAAAGCGGTTTGTCCGGATAAAATGATGTGCCGGACAAGGCTATTTGTTCATTTTGTAGGGGGCGTCCGCCGGATAGCCGCCTTTTAATTTCTGCATGCCGCGTTGAATGGCGTCTTTGGAATTCTTCCAGTCGGCGTCTTTGTTGCGGTAGTCGAATTTTTCCACCAGCCAGGAAACATCTTCCGAAAGTCTTTCCATATTGGTTTCCATCAGCTGAAAGCACATTTCAAAAAAGGCTGCTTTTTCTTTTTCATTCAGACGGCTTTCCGCGGCTTCGCATAAATCGCCGAAATGATGCAGGCAGAAGCCCTTGCTGTTCTTTACTTTTTCCCGGAATTCCTCATCTTTTTTATACATGACAAAGAAGGTGTCCATATAACGCTCATAGGTATCGCGGAAGCGATTACATATGTAGCAGGACTGTTCTTTTTCAGCGACCCACATTCCGATCGGATTGGTGCGTCCGGACGGTTTCTTAAATTTCTCCTTCAGAGAGGTTTTCCCCGGTTTATAGCCGGAAAACTGCGCTTTCATTTCCCGGTTCATCTGAAGGTAATGGGTTTTCAGAATCCAGGCATTTCCCAGAGTGTTTCCGTAGTCGAACATTTTTTTGAAGTGTGCTCTGCAGAAACCGGCCTTGTCGGTTGCCTCGCGGACATCGCTTTCCATATAAGAGGAACCGGAACCAAGCGTGAAGTCCAGCAGATCCTGCTCCACGTTTCTTTCGATAAAGCAGAACGGGCATTCATCGCCGGCATTCATGGCATCATTGAGCGGAATGGTGTAGAGTTTTTCTTTCATATTGGTAAATCGCCTGCCTTTCTTCCGGATGTATGATACGCGGAAGGATTTTGATATTATTTTAGCATACCGGCCTCAGATTCCGCAAGAGTGGATGCTTTCGCGGCATATTTATGCCAGATGCCGAGCTGTCCGAACAGCGTGGGAAAGCCTCTGTTTTTCAGAAAGAAGATGCTGTTTCAGTTGTCAATGCCGGCCTGTGTGTGGTACTCTAAACATAGCAGTTTTATGGAATGACACTTTGCTATGTTACGGGATGAAGGAGAAGCGCAGATGGGAAAAATCATAGTGGAAAAAGACAGGATTCAATTTACAAGGCGGGATGAACTGACTGTCATAGAGGCGTATGGAAAGGACTGTATCCGGTGCCGTCTTACGAGAAACGGAAAGCTTTCCGGGGAAAACTGGACGCTGCTGCCGGCAAAGGAACAGG